>DAOUKN010000226.1:0-4235 GCA_034421255.1 Chloroflexota bacterium
CTGCACAGCCGCTGGGACGAGTTTAGGCGCGAGCGCTGGAAAGCGTCAACGTGCCAACTCATGACAGCACGCGCAACTCGATGCCCGTGTAGTAGTGAGTCAGGATTTCGTCATAGGTATGCCCGGCCAGCGCCATGCCCTGCGCGCCCCATTGGCTCATGCCCAGGCCGTGGCCGAATCCGCGTCCGGTGAGGACCAGCGAGGGCGGGCGCTCGAAGACCGCGACGTGCACGGCGCCGTTCACCAGCTCGACATCGGGCGGCGCCGTGGCGAAGGCGATGCTGCGGCGCACGGAAGCGAGGCGGTGCCCCTCGTCGAGCAACGCGCCGAAGCGACGGGGCGCCGCGCCGATCAGCTCCAGCGACGCCACCGGGGAAAGCTCAAGCTCGACAAACGCGCTGGGCAGGCCGAGCGCCGTGCGCACGTCGTCGCCAAAGAGCTCGACCTCTCCCGTTGCGCCGACGACCAGGACCCGCAGCGGACGTCCCGCCGGCGTGCGCTCCAGGACGCGCAGGTCGACGATCGCGCCCACGCCCCGGTTTCGAAAGGCGCGATAGTCGGCCAGCTCGGACAGCGGGATCGTCCGCGACCAGCGATAGCCCTCGGCGCCCCATGAAACGGTCAGCGCGGTGGCGTCACCCGGAGATGGCACGCTGCGAAGATAGGGAACGGGCGTGCCCCACACGTGCTCGGAGCTCTCGGTCACGTCGCCGGCATTCGCTGAATACAGCGCTTCGATCGGCGCACCGTTGAACAGCGCCACGACTCCCGCCGTCGCGGCCACCGCCGCCCGCGTTTGCTCGGACTCACTGCGCGTGCCGCTATAGGCCTGGCAGTCTTGGTTGTCGCAAATGTCGTAGATCTCGTCGGGTTGCAGGTGCTGGATGGCGTAGGTCCGCGCCGCGACCGCCTGCGCCTTCAGCGCCTCGATCTCCCAACTGTGAGGCATCTCCGCGCCCACCACCGACGCCAGATAGTCGGAGAGGCCCACGTGATTCACCACGAGAAAGCCCCGATCGACGCGACGAATGTCGAACCCGCCGCGATATGGCGTGCCGTTGAGGCGTGTCGCGGCATGAGCCTCACTCGGCCGCACGTCGAGCCTTTCGGGAAGCTCAGACGTCGCCCAGTTGCCAACCGCCAGGGTCGGGCGCGACGGCAGGACGCGCGTCCCGACGCCGGCCTCCGCCCGAATCAACCGGCGGTGTCGCTCGAGCACCGCAACGTCCAGGTAGGGGCCGAGTTGCACAAGGCTCGGCTCGGCTGCCCGCACCGGGCCGTCGATACCGATCTCAAGCGCCCACGGCGCCGCCGCTTGCACGGGGAACGCCAAAAATCGCGCCGAGTTCCCGACGAGAATCCGCTGCCCCGACGCCAGGTCCCGCGCGCGGCCATCGACGACTACCGTCGAAGGGCCCTGGGGCTCGAGCGCGAGCGTGTCGCCCACGTCGCTGAGCAATACGCGAATGACCTCGGGCAAGACCAGGTCGCGCTGCTGAGCGCCCACCCCAGTCGTTGCGAGCAGCGCGAGCACGAGCGCAACGCCGCCCGCGGCGGCGATCGCCAACGATCGCAGCCGGGCGGTTGGACGACCGACAGCGGTGGGGCGCAGACGCGCACCTGCGTCACACGGCGCGATCATCGAGCGCTCACGCTCCACCACCGCAGGTCAATGTGGCCTGCGCGCGGTGGGGAGCGTCGGACTAGGACTCGGGCTTCTTCTCGGCAGGCGCCTCGGTCGCGCCTTCGGCCGCGGCGTCGGCGCTGGCAACCGTGGTGGCCGGCGTCTCCGGAGCTTCGGCGGCTTCGTCCTTCTCTTCCTCCTCATCGTCGAGGCCCGCGCGCGCCTCGCTGCGGAACTCGCGCACGCTCTTGCCGAGCGCCTGCCCCACGCCGGCGATGCGGCCGGCACCGAACAAGGCGATCACAATAAGCAGGATGATGAGCAACTCTAACGGGCCAAACGTGCCACCAATCACGGGTTTTTTCCTCCTTCGTTGCGGCAGCGCTCGCGCTGCCCTTGCAGTCTAATCCTCGTTGTCGGCGTTCTACCCGGAGCCACCAGCGCGACCGTTTGACACATCGCCGCCAACTCGTTCCCGACCACGGGTGCCAGATACACCGTACGCCACTTTACCTTCTCCCCGTGCCCGAGGATGAAAATCGACGCCGACGCCCTCGCCAACGCCGCATCCTAACCCTGCGCGTTGAGGAGTTGGAATCCGAAATCCAGGAGCACCGCCGCGTCCCGCTCACGCTGGCTGCTCCCCAGGAGCACGACCATGAGGCGGCGCCCGTCGCGTTCGGCCGCGACGATGATGTTGCCGCCGGCGTCCTGCGTGCGTCCCGTCTTGACGCCGAGGGCGCCGTCATAGGACCACAGCAAGCCGTTGAGGCTCGTGGCGGTGTAGGCGCCATGAGTCGGGCGGGCGGGAATCGCATAGGAGCGCGTGGAGACGATGCGCGCGATGAGCGGAAAGCGTTCGATCGCGTCGGCGGCGAGCACGGCCATTTCAAACGCCGTGCTCCGATGGTCGGGCGAGTCAAATCCCACCGGGTTGGCGAACGTGGTGTTGCCCAGCCCGAGCCGTCGCGCGAGGTCATTCATCTGCGCCACGGTATAGGCCTCACCGCCAATCCCATCCGCGACCGTCACCGCCGCATCGTTCGCCGACGGCAGCAACATGGCGAACAACAGATCCTGCAGCGTGAGCACTTCCCCGGGGCGCAGGCCGATGACGTTCGGCGGCTGCTCGGCGGCCTCCGGCGGCACCTGGATTCGCATATCGGCCGGCGCCTGCTCCAAGGCGACGACGGCAGTGGCCAATTTGGCCAGACTCGCCGGTGCATGCGGCAGATGCGTGTCCCGCCCGTAGAGGATGGTGCGCTGCCCGAGATCGACGACCATCGCCGACGCGGCCGTGATGGGCGGCGCCTCGAGCGGTTGGATGAAGGGGTCCTCAATGAACGCGGCGGTGCCGTCCCGAGCCAATGTCGGGACATTGGCCTGCACGCGGTCCATGTCACGGTCGAGCAGATTCACCACCCGGCCCATGTCCGGCAGCGGCGCCTCCACCGACGAGAAGATCCGTGTCAGCACCAGCACGCCGGCAACTGCCGCCAGGAGCACCAGCAAAAGCTCCGCGCCGCGGCGGAATCGCATCGCCTGCACCCGGCGCACCCGCGGCTGCTGCGCCGGTTGCCGCAACTGGGCGTGGTAGATCGGCGGCGGCACCGCGACGCCGGTTGCGTCCCCAGGGCCGGCGTCAAGCAACTCCTCTTGCCGCCAACCGTCCAGTGCCCGGCGTGCCCGGCGGTCTCGCTTTCTTGACGGCATCGCCTGCTACACCACCTGATGCCGCGCAATGTAGTCGAGGCTGCGGCGGTAATCCGCTTCCCGGATCAACTGCTCGCTCATGTAGTAGTTGAGCATGGTTCGCAACGAGAGGATGGGCAGCAGGTGCAAGCCGTGGTGCTGGAGGCGGCGAGCGGCCCCCAGATCGCGATCGATCAGCACGATGACGTCGCGGACCACCAGCCCCTGCTCGCGCATGGCGTTCGCCGTGGCGATCACCGAGCCGCCGGTCGTGATCAGGTCATCGACCAGCAGCGCATGTTGTCCGGGCAAGAAACGACCTTCGAGCGACAGTTCATCGGATGATGGCTGGGGGAACAGGTAGACGAGTGGGACGTCGGTGGCCAGGGAGTAGGCGGTCGCCAGATGCAAGCCGCCCATGGGCACGCCCGCCACAAGCTCCCATGGCTCGGCGGGATGGTGCCGGCGCGCCACCGCAAGCTCCGCCGTCTGGCGCACTAGGTCGGCGGCGGCGCGAAGCGCGGCAGGGACGGCGATGAGCCGTTTCGGGTTTACATAAACCGGCGAATCGACCGTCGACCGGCCGAGCGTAAAGCTTCCAAACTCAATGCCGCCCAGCTCGTAAATCTGGCGAGCCAGGCCCAGAGTCGTGTTGTCGTCGGCCGTCACGCGCGCCTCGCGCAAGCTGCGACGCGCCGCGTCCGCCGCTGCGGCCTCCCAGGCGGACCCTGCGTCGCCGCAATTATTGGGGCCAGGCACCGCGCGGTCAAGATTCGCCGCGCCAATGGACCCGCGAAAGGGTCCGCCCGCCGGGCCAGGTCGCGGTTGAGCTTCGCATCAGACGCGGCAGCGGCGTCTGACACACCTACAATGCGGCGGAATCCGGTTCGCTCACAGGGAATCTCGTGGCCCACGAACC
>DAOUKN010000227.1:0-16210 GCA_034421255.1 Chloroflexota bacterium
GTATCGACCGAGCCATGAACGAACGGTAGTTCGGCGAGGTACACGCCCGCCGTCGGCGTGAGCCGAGAATCGATGCGACTAGCTCATGCGGCTGGCGAGCGCCGCCACCCGGATGCCGTCCAGTTCCTCCGCGGTAAACACCCCGGCACGGAACAGGTTCAGGTATTCGTCCGAGACGCTTTGCCCAAACACGGTCAGATCGTCGGTGTTCACCGTCACCGCGACGCCGTGGTCGTAGAGACGGCGGATCGGATGGTCCTTGATGTCGGGCACCACGCCCAGCATCACGTTGCTGGTCGGACACACATTGAGCCGCACGCCCCTCTCGGCCAGCCACCGCATGACGTCAGGGCTGTCGGCGGCGGCGATGCCGTGCTGCACCTCGTCGAGGTCCAATACTTCGACCGTTCGGCGGACGTCCTCGGCGCTGCCGAATTCACCCACGTGCGCCTTGAGGATCAATCCCTGGGCGCGTGCCTGCGCGTAGAGCGGCTGCACATCCTCGGGGGCGCACGCATCCTCGGTGCTGTAGAGATCGATCGAGGTAAAGACCCCGGACGCGACGGCCTCGGCGGCGTGGTCCATGAGGGCTTGATTGGATGCGTAACGTCGCGAGATTCCAAGCTCCGGCCGAAGCCAAATGCGGTCTTGGCATTGCTCGACGAGCGATCGAACGAAGCGGAGATATCCGCTCAGGCCGTCGGCGTAGTGGGGCGCCGGCCAGATATCGAAGCTCATCTCGAACACCGCTACCCCATCGTCGATGGCGTCGGCCACGTCCACCGCTGCGGCGAGCTCCGCGCCTTCAACAGTGCCGATATGGGGATCGATGGCCGCTCGCAGATAGTTTTGAAACTCCACCAGGCCGTTCATGCGGCGCGGGGGTCTCTGCAGCGCGTGACCAAGCTCGCGCTCGAGGCTCTCGATGCGGGCGCTGAGGTAGGCGTGCGCGTGGAGATCGGTCTTGGGGAAGCGTCTGACAGCCGCGATATCACCGGCGCGCAGCGCTGCAGCGAAGTTCTCCCCGGCGCCCATTCGCTCACGACTCAATCGATCGGCTGGATTGGACCACCATAGCCCCGATACTCCAGTCGTCGTGCGGTCGACGGGATCTCACGCCAGCGCCGTTTCGATTGGCGCCGGCCTTCTTCCCAGGCTGCACGCAGCCTGGGCCACCGGGCCGTCCTCATGCGCGAGTGGTTACCATCGGACCGATCAGCGCCGCGGCGCTGGCGGCGGTCATTCATGCGATTCCGACGCGAATGCGTCTCGAAGGACACCAATGCCGAACACGCTGAACCGGCCAACCGACGTCGAAGCCCGAGCGGGGCATCGCCTATGGCTGCGGTACGTCGACGGCACCGACGGGGAGGTTGATCTGTCGCACCTGGCGGGGCAGGGCGTCTTCAAGTTGTGGAATTCCCCGGGTTGCTTCGAATCGGTGCGCATCGCACCGACCGGAGGCATCGCCTGGGGAGACGACATTGAACTCTGCCCGGATGCGCTCTTTCTTCGGCTCACCGGCAAGTCCCTCGCCGACGTGATGCCGGCCGCCCAGCATTCAGTCGAGCTTGCCTGAGCTCCGGTTTCGGTGGCCCGCGCGTGAGGCAGGAGACGCACCCACGCGCTAACGAACAACACGTCATCGCCGACGGCGTGTCCCTGTGGACCGCGACCCAGGGAAGCGGGCCGCCGATTGTGCTGTGTCACGGGGGCCCGGGACTCTACGACTACCTCGAACCTATCGCCGCCATGATCGGCGACCTCGCCACTGTCCATCGCTATGACCAGCGGGGGTGCGGGAGGTCGGAGGACGCACCGCCCTACGACATCGCCACCTTCGTGGCCGACCTCGGCGCCCTCCGTGCGTACTGGGGCTACGACTCGTGGACGGTCATGGGCCACTCGTGGGGCGCCGAGCTCGCCCTCATGTACGCACTCCGGCACCCGGAACGCGTCAGTCGTCTCGTCTATCTCTCCGGCACAGGCATCGACCCAGCCTGGCACGCGGAGTACCGGAGGAACCGAGCGGCCAGGCTATCGCCCGGCGACCGCGAGCGTCTCCGTCGCCTCGATGAGCGACGAACCATCGCTTCCGCAACCGACCTCGCGCGCATCAACGACGAGCGCTCCACCTTGCTGGCAACGACCGAGTATTTCGACGCGACACAGCTCAATCAGATTCCCCGCTATGACCGGTTCCCCGTCAACTTCGCGCTCAACGCAACCCTAGGCGCCGAGGCGAATCGCCTCGAAGAAACCGGGGAGCTGCGGGCGCAGGTCGCTGAACTCACGGTCCCCACGCTGGTCTTGGATGGAGAGGCCGACCCGCGCCCGCGATGGGCGCGCGTCCAGCTTGCCGATCTGCTGCCCAACAGTCGCCACGTCACTATTGCCCGCGCCGGTCACGAGCCGTGGATCGAGCAGCCGGAGGCCACTCGCCATGCGCTCCGGGAGTTCCTGGCCGCGAGCGGCTAGTTCGTTCGGTAGCCCGCGCTGTCCGGCCTTTCGCCGATGGCGTCGAGCCGGCGCTTGGCCTCGGCGTAGACATCCGGGGCCAGCGGACCGCGCCGCTCCGTCTCCAGGTTTTCCTGCAGGTGGGCCGGGTTCTTCGTGCCCACGATGATCGTGTGCACGTTCGGGTGACTCAGCGTGTACCGCAGCATGAAGGCCGTGCGGCTCTCGCCTGCGGCGCGCAGCTCATCGAGATTGGCCTGCTCGAACTTGTCCCAGGCATCGGCCCGGCCGCCGCCCTCGCCGGGCTCGCCTTTCTGCACGCCCCCGCGGATCACGGTCCCGATCCCGGCCTCAGCCGACTTGGCAATCCACTCCTCGTGCTCGCGGTTCAGCGCCGAGTACGGGATCTGAAAGAGATCGAACGACCCCCATTCGATGAACGTCGGCAGGTTCGGCACCGAGGTCGACGTGGCGATGTGGCGCACTTTCCCCTGCTCGCGCATATCGTTCAGCGTGTTCACCACGCCTTCGCGCTCCGATTCCTCCACGGACGCCCCATGCAGCTGCATCACGTCCACGTAGTCGGTCCGCAGCAGCTCCAGGCTCTGCTCCAGCCCGCGCATCAGGTTCTCGCGCGTCCAGACGTGCTGACCGCCGGCGGGACCCACGCAGCCGCACTTGGTGGCCAGGAAATACTCGTCCCGCCGGTCGGAGATGAACCGGCCGATCAGCTCCTCGCTGCGCCCGTAGTCGTTGGAGGTGTCGATGTAATTGATCCCGGCGTCGAGCACCGCCGTGAGGATGGCTTCCGCCTCGGCATCGGTGGTGGCGCGTCCCCGCGGCCCGCCGCGAACCTCCATGGCGCCGTAACCCAGGCGCGTCACTTCCAGACACGTTCGCCCCAACGTCGCGGTCGCCAGTTGCTCGGCCATGACTTCTCCAGTGGTGTGATGCGTCGCTCGCCGGACTCGGCTCACGGTACCCCGCGCGCCACTCCTGGCCATATCTCGTCACCCCGGCGACGGGGCGTGTCGATTACCGCGCCCGCGCGCCCTCGCGCGAGACGGCGATCACGCCTCGGACGGTCTCGATGCGCCGCAGCAGTCGGGCCAGTTGCGCCACGCTGCGCAGCGCCACGGTGAGCCGGAACGTGGCCTCGTGCCGCCGGTTGGTCCGCACCGACATCGTGGCGATGTTGAGTCCTTCTTCGCGGATGATGCCGGTGATGTCGTGCGTCAGCCCTTCGCGGTCGTGCGCCACCACGCGGATGCTGACCGGCAGGCTCTGCGTGTCGTCCTCGATCCAGCGCACCGGAACGCGCGTGTCGGCCGTGCCCACCAGCTCGCGGCAGTTGCGCCGGTGCACCTCCACCGCGCCGTTCGCGGCCACGCCCTCGATGCGCCGGCCGGGCCGCGGGGTGCAGCAGCTCGCCAGCCGCACGGGCAGGTCGGAATCGGTCTCGACCAGCCGGTCGGCCCACGACACGGGAACCAGGCGCTCGGGCTCGGACACGTTGCGCACGTTGGCGCAGTTGCGGCGGTGGATGCTGACCCCGTGCCCGCGGGTGATAAACCCCGTGATCTCGTCCCCAGGCAGGGGGTTGCAGCACGCCGCGACGCGCGTGAGCAGATTGCCGGCGCCCAGCACGTTGACCAGCGGCTCCACGTCGCGCCGCTCGTCCGGATCCAGCGTTTCCGGCAGCTCCGGCTCCGCCACTTCCGGGGTGAGCCGCAGCCGTGTCACGACCTGGTGCACCGTGGTGGCGCCGTAGCCGACGCCGGCCAACAAGCTCTCGACGTCCAGGTAGCCCAGCGAAGTGGCGATCGCCTTCAAGTCGGCGTCCGGCACGTTCGCGACCCCGCCCTGACCGACCCGCCGAAGCTCGCGGTCGAGCAGCGCGCGGCCCGAGACGACGTTTTCGGCCTTTTCGTGCCGCTTGAACCAGCGGCGAATCTTGTCCCGGGCGTGCGCCGTGCGCACCTGCGACAGCCACGCCCGGCTCGGCCCCTTGCTGCTGGTGCTCGTCAGAATCTCCACCACGTCGCCGTTCTCCAGCTCGTGGTCTAGCGGCACCAGGCGGCGGTTGACCTTGGCCCCAATGCAGGAGTGGCCCACGTCGCTGTGGATGCGATAGGCAAAGTCCAGCGGCGTGCTGCCGATGGGAAAGTCCTTGACCTCGCCCTTCGGCGTGAAGACGAACACGGTGTCGCTGAAGAAATCGGTCTTGACGGCGTCTACAAAGGCCCCCGCCGAGTCGCCGTCCTCCTGCCAGCTGAGGATCTGCCGAATCCACGCCAGCTTGTCCAAGAAGGCCTCCGGCCCCAGCGGCCCGCCCTCCTTGTAGCGCCAGTGGGCCGCCACGCCGTACTCCGCGTTTTGGTGCATCTCGCGGGTGCGGATCTGCACTTCGACCGGCTTGCCGTCGGGCCCCAGCACGGCGGTGTGCAGGGACTGGTAGCCGTTTTCCTTGGGCGCAGATATGTAGTCGTCAAACTCAACCGGGATATGGCGCCAGGCGCCGTGCACTACGCCCAGCGCGCCATAGCAGTCCTGCTGCGAGTTCACGATCACGCGGATGGCCAGGATGTCGTAGATCGACTCGCGGTCGGCGCCCTTGCGCCGGATCTTCCGCTCGATGCTGTAGATGTGCTTGACCCGGCTCTGGATATGGGCGTCGATGCCCGCCTCGTCCAGTCCGCGGCGCAGCTGCTCCTGCACCTCGGCGATGGCGGCCTCGCGCGCGCGCCGCTCGGCCAGCAGCCAGCGGGCCAGGTCGCGGTAGCGGTCGGGGTCCAGCAGCTTGAGCGCGTAGTCCTCGAGCTGCCAGCGCCATTCCTCGATGCCGAGCCGCCCGGCCAGCGGCGCGAAGATCTCGAGCGTCTCCTGCCCGTACCGGGCGCGCTTCTCAGCCGAATACACCCAGGCCGTGCGCACGTTGTGCAGCCGGTCGGCGAGCTTGATCAGCACTACCCGCACGTCGCGCGCCATGGCCAGCAGCACCTTGCGCAGGTTTTGGGCCTGCTGCTCGTCCAGGCTCGCCACGGTGACGCGCTCCAGCTTGGTCACCCCGTCGACAAGCTCGGCCACCCCGCTCCCGAACTGCCGCCGGATCACGTCCAGGCTCAGGCTGGTGTCCTCGACCGCGTCGTGCAGCAGACCGGCGGCGACCGTGTCGGCGTCCAGGTGCAGTTCGGCCACCAACATGGCCACCGCCAGCACGTGCTGGATGTACGGCTCGCCGGACAGCCGCTTCTGCGGCGCGTGCGCCCGCTCGGCGGCGTCGTAAGCGCGGCGGATGAGCTCGTCGGCTTCCGGCTGGTCGTCGGCCGGGGTGTAGGCGGCAACCCGCTCCAGCAGCTCGTCGATGGCCAGCGCGGGCGTATCCGCGCTCACCATCGGCGCCAGCGTGGCCGTCACGGATACCGGCATGCGGCCCCTCCGCTAGGTTGCCGCCGTGTGGCGGATATCGTCGATGAGCATTTGCAGCCGCGTCTCGTCGTTGAACGTGCGCAGGTTCAGACGAAACGCCGCATCGCAGCGCCGGCCCGGCGGCAGCGCGTGGCGCAACTCCGCCTGCCCGAACCAGATGGCTTCCACATCCGCGCCCAGCTCCGCAAAGCGCAGGACGAGATGCGTCGAGCCCACGACGCGAGTTTCGTCGATGGCCACATTTTCCACCACGAACCGCGGTTCGGCATGCGCCTCGCCAAACGGTCCCAGTTGCTGGGTCAACTCATAGGTCTCCCAGGTCACGGTGCGCGGATAGACGCGGCAGTCGGCCTCCAATCTCGGCTGGTCCGGCGCCCGGACCCCCGCCCGCTCCAATTCCCGCGCCAGTCCATCGCGCAGCGCATCTACGCGCTCGGGCCGCACGGTGAACCCCGCCGCCTGGGCGTGGCCGCCCCAGGCATCCAGCAGGTCGGCCTGGGCGCCAAGCACGTCGGCCAGCACGACGCCCTCCGGCGCCCGGGCCGATCCGCGCACGACGCCATTCACGTGCGCCCCCACGAACGCGGGCAGCCCCGTCTGCTCCGCCAGCCGGCCCGCCGCCAGCCCGACGACGCCCAGCGGAAACTCGTCGCCGATGGCGAAGACCAGCGGCGCCGCCGGGTCGATCTGCGCCGCGGCCGCGTCGATCACCAATTGCGTCAGGCGACGCCGCTCGATGTTCAGGTTGTCAAGCTCGTGCGCCAGCGATTCAGCCTCGACGGACTGGCCGGCTCGCAGGAGTTGCAGGGCCAGATCGGCGCGGGCCAGGCGGCCGGCGGCATTCAGTCGCGGCGCATAGCCGAACGCGATATCCGCGGCGCCAACGCGTGCGACTGGCCGCCGGGCGATCTCACCCAGCGCGTGCAGACCCCGGCGTCGGGTCTGGCGCAGCGCCTCGAGACCCTCGGCCACAAACGTGCGGTTCTCGTCCCGCAGCGGCGCCATGTCCGCCACGGTGCCCAACGCCACGAGATCGAGGAACTCTTCGGGATACGGCAACTGCTCCGGCATCTCCTCCGCCAGCGCCTGTACCAGCTTGTAGGCCACGCCAACGCCGGAGAGCCCGGGAAACGGATATGCGCCGCCCGGCTGATTGGGATTCAGCACCGCCACCGCGCCGGTGTCGGCGCCGTCGCCCATGTGGTGGTCCGTGACGATGGTGTCGATCCCGTGCGACCGCGCGCGCGCAATCTCATTGGCGCTGCCGATGCCGCAGTCCACCGTCACCATGAGTCCCGGTCCCTGCGCGCCGATCGCGTCAACCGCGTCGTGGTTGAGGCCGTAGCCCTCGGTCAGCCGCTCCGGAATATAGGGCGTGGCCGCGGCGCCCAGCATTTCGAAGGTCTCCAGCAGCAGCGCGGTGCCGGTGACGCCGTCGACGTCGTAGTCGCCGTAGACGTAGACGCGCTCGCCCTGCGCGAGCGCCTGTGCCACGCGCGCCACCGCCGCGTCCATGCCGTCGAGCAGGTAGGGATCGTGCGGCGGCAGCGGACCGTCCAGGAACTCGCGGATTTCCGCCTCGTCGCCGTAGCCCCGGTTGTGAAGCAGCTGCACCGCCAACGGTGGAATGTCTCCCAGCCGCGCAAAGAGCTCCTTCGGCGCGCGGCGGCGAATGTCCCACACCGCGCCGGTGAGGCTGCTCATGCCGGGTATCGGAAGTGCGGCATGGAGCCTAGGGTACCCCCAGCGCCGCCGTGAGACCGTCGATGGCGCCGCCGTTGAGGCCGTAGCCCTCCGTCAGGCGCTCAAGAATGTAGGGCATCGTGGCGGCGGATGTGCCACACCGCCCCGGTCAGTCTGTTCACGACGATCCTTTCCAAACCCCGCTTGCGGGGCGGGCGCAGGTCTGTTCGCCCTCTGTTGAATCACACTTGACAAACTTGACCGATGCGTGGCATTAGAGCGTGTGACGAGGGAATGGTTTTGCAATCAGGAGACCCGTTTCATGACAGGAGCGGCGGCGACCAGGATTGGCGATCTTGCGCTATCAGTTGCTTGCAGATGCCGGACACTTGTTGATTGCAGCTGGCTACGGTTACTTGCCAATCGGGGGAGATAAATTCTGTTTGAGAGATCCCAACGGGACCAGGGTTAAGGTGGGGCTCCGAATTTCCAGGTTCGGCGTCATTGGGGGCCTGTTGCTTCTCTTGGCAGTTGCCGCGTGCGATGGTCAGGCGCACGGCAATGAGTTGCGTTCGGCGAAGGAACGAGCCGCGCCGTCAGCCGCCGAGGTGGATCTGCGAGAGTTGGCGCGCGGGAATAACGCCTTCGCCTTCGATCTGTACCAAGCTCTGGCGTCGGAGAATGGGAATCTTTTCTACTCGCCCTACAGCATATCTTTAGCCCTCGCCATGACCTACGCCGGAGCGATGGGTGAGACAGAAACCCAAATGGCGGACACGCTCCACTTCCTCCTTCCTCCGGACGTGTTGCACCCTGCGTTCAACGCTCTCGATCGCAAGCTCGCCTCTCGGGGAAGCGGTGCGCGCGGCAAGGACGGCGAGGGATTCAAGTTGAACATCGTCAACGCGGTATGGGGTCAGGAAGACTACGAGTTCTTGGCAGCGTTCTTGGACGTCCTGGCCGAGAGCTACGGCGCTGGCGTGAGGCCCATCGACTTCCAGGGGGCGCCGGAGGAGGCCAGAACCGCCATCAACGACTGGGTGTCGGAGCGCACGGAGGACAGGATCAAGGACCTGATTCCACCAGACGTCATCACTCTGTTGACGCGAATGGTGCTCGCCAACGCCATTTACTTCAACGCTGCGTGGAGCTATCCCTTTGACGAAAGTGACACAAGGCCGCGTCCTTTCCATCTGTTGGACGGCAACAGCGTTGACGTGCCGATGATGCGGACGACGGATGAGTTCGGCTATGCGGTAGGTGACGGATACCAGGCCGTGAACCTGCCCTACGACGCCGACGGGCTGTCGATGACCGTCATGCTGCCGGATCCGGGGCGGTTCAGGGAATTCGAAGCCGCGCTGGACGCTGCCCTCGTCAGCCGGATTGTCGAAGACTTGGACGCCCGCACCGTTGAGCTCGATTTGCCAAAGTTCGAGTTCGAATCGAATTTCCTGCTGTCCGAAACCCTGAAGGCGATGGGAATGCCCAACGCCTTCGACCGTTCAGCTTCCGACTTCTCCGGCATGAATGGTCGATCCTGTCTTGCGGGAGACGACGCATGTCTGTACATCAGGGAAGTCGCTCACAAGGCGTTCGTGTCGGTGGACGAAGCAGGTACCGAGGCGGCTGCGGCCACTGCCGTGGTGATGGCCATTGAATCCGCCCCGCCTCCGCCGGTGAGCGTGACGGTCGATCGACCCTTCATCTTCCTGATCTGGGACAGAGATACGGATGCCATCCTGTTCGTAGGGCGCGTGGAGAAGATATAATGGGCGCTACATACGCTAGCGAACCGACCCCGAAGGTCATCGCACTATCCGCCTAGTCTTTTGTCGACGAGGTGAATGTCAGGGTTCCCATGCCGCTGCCGAGGCCCCCTCTGACGCCGCGGCAAGGGAAAGGCCCGCCATGGAGCATGTGTCCGGCTCATCCGCCGTCGGCATAATCGACTTCAGTAAACTCGGCAACGCCGCCGGATGCCGGGATTGCCTGACGAGCGGCGTTGCCGTCCGCGACCAGGGCGATGCGAATACCTGCGGAGGAGCTCACCAATGCCGCGTGTAAGTGCCGCGCGGGCAGGTATCGGTCGGGCATCACGTTCCAGCAGCCAGGCATTCTTCTCGCGAGTCAATGCAAGTTAACGTCCATCGCATATTGAAGTGTACAAGCAAACTATCGACACCATAGATTAATGCAAAACTATCTACCGGATACCATTCCTAGTGAAGATGAGATGCAACCGTCGACCGATATCAGCCTCGTTACTCACCCGTCGACTTGGGACTTTCTTCGCGAGCGGCTCAACTCGGGCGGCCATGTTCTCGACGTGGGATGCGGCAATGGAGCGTTCTTGTGGAATGTTGAACACTGCACTTCATCGAAGGCGTACGGTATGGATCTTTCAGATACCAGAACAGGTATGGCGGCAGCCATCGTAGGAAATGGAAGAATTGCCAAAGCCGACGGAGCACGGGCGCCGTTCCCTCCGAAATCTTTCGATGTCATCGCTTGTTTTCAGGTCATCGAGCATATTGTAGATCGACCAGGTTTTCTCGCCGGACTCTATACGATGCTCAAACCAGGAGGTATGCTAGTAATTACCTCCGTTCGACGCGGTAAGTATCGCTGGTACTACCTGCGTAACGACGACGGCGAGATTGTCCTAGATAAGGGGCATGTACACGAATTTAGCTCCCTCGCTGAGTTTAGCCTGCTCATAGAGTCTCCGGACACTTGTCATTCCCTATCGATCGTTCGTGCTTTCGAATATCGGGTCCGATTTTCCCCGCTTGACTTTGTTCTCAAACGGCTACATCGGCGATTTCGCACCCGCTTTACGCGAACGGTGGCCGCCAGCCGAATGGCTACAGCCTTGCGAAAGGCGACACGAATCCCCGTACCTGGGTATTTCAGCACGGATGTGGTGGCGATGCGAAGGGACGGATGAGGCAAGTTTTGGGGATGATCGACTTCAACCGATCCTGCATCACCTAGACGATCAACTGGGCCGATCCCGACACGGTCCAAGCTTGTCCCGACGTCTACGCCGCCGCCTCGCGCTCGCCGATCACCTGATCGAACGTCCGCACCGTCGCCGCCGGAGGCGGCGGCGTGAGAAGGGAAACGGCAACGGCCGCGAGCAGGCCCAGCACGAAGCCCGGGGTTGCCGGGTGGATGTCCATCACGCCGCCCGGCCCTCCGGACGATGCCCACCAGATCGAGGACACGAGCGTGCCGGTCACGATCGCCGCGCCCGCGCCCCACAGATTGAAGCGGCGCCAGTAGAGCGCCAGGATCGTCACGGGCCCGAAGGCGGCGCCCATGCCGCCCCACGCATACGTGACCAGCTGCAACACCGACTCCTGGGCCACCAGCGCCAGCACCGCGGCCACAATGCCGATCACCACCAGCAAGCCGCGCCCGATCCACACACGCGCGTAGGCCGCGCGCGAGTAGGTCAGCCGCCGGATCACCGGCACGTCGTCCGCGGCGACGGCCGAGGCCAAGAGCAGCTGCGAGTCCGCCGTGCTCATGACTGCCGCGATCAGCGTGGTCATCAGCAGGCCGGTGATGACCGGATGAAAGAACGCCACCGCCACCACGAGGTATATCCGCTCCGGGTCCGCCACGGCTTCGAGTAGGTCAATCTCGGTGAGCGCGGGCAGCGCGATGACACCCAACACCACCGCCGTCGTATACATCAACGCGATCCAAATTGTGCCGATGCTCCGCCCCGCCGGAATGCTCGACTCGCCTTCAATCGCCATGAATCGTTGCAAGATTCGCTGCGAGCCAAAGAATCCCAGTCCCCATCCGACCGCCGACAGCAGCATGACCGGCGTGATGGGGTTGTTGTCGGGATCGGTCAGCGGATTCCAGAATCCCGGCGTGTCGGAACCCGCGCGCAGCAACGAATCGCCGGCGACGACGATGAGCGTCAGCGGCACGATCATGAAGCCAATCAGCATCAACACGGATTGAAAAACATCGGTGCGGGACACGGCCAGGAATCCGCCGATAAAGGTGTAGGACGCGACGGCAATCAATGTGATCAGGATGCCGGGCGTGTACTCGACGCCAAATTCGGATTCCAGCAGCTTGGCGCCCGCGACTAAACCCGAGCTTACGTAGAAGATCACAAAGAGAATCGTCAGCAGCGCGGCCAGCGTGCGCAGGACGTGCGACGTGTCGCCAAACCGTTTCTCGAGGAACTCCGGCAGGGTCAGCGCGTCGTCGGCTGCGACCGTGTAGCGGCGCAGCCGCTTCGCCACCACGGTCCAACAGAACCAGCTGCCGGCCACCAGGGCGACGACGGTCCACAGGTGGGTCACTCCGCCGGCAAAGGCCAGCGCCGGCAGCGCCAGGATCGTCCAGGCGCTCGTCGTCGAGGAGCTGGCGCTCAGGGCCGTGGTGAAGCTGCTGAGCTTCCGTCCCCCGAGCACGTAGTCCGACATCGCGCGCATGCGCCGGGCGCGAAACACGGCGATGCCAATGAGCACCGCGAAATAGCCGATGAAGACCGCGAGTACCCAGGCATCCAACATGCGTGCCGGCTATTCCCTCGGCTTGCGGATCTCCCCGCGCAGGCCGACCAGACTAGCCAACACATATCTCGGCAGCAACAGTCCCGAGGACCGGGTGGAGCCCACTGTTGACCCTCCTTCATCCGTTTGTTCGGGCTACCGCGCCCAGCCTCGACGGCACTTCGCCCTCGATGGTCCGCCGAGTCGGCGGCGAGCTATCCTCGCGCTCCCCGGCGCCGGAACACCCGAATGATCGACTTCAACCGCTCCTTCGTCACCTGGACCATCGACTGGGCTGAGCCCGACCCGGTTTATGCCTACCCCGGCGGATTCGTCGGCGAGCCGGGCGAGGCCACCACCAGCCGGATTCAGATTGACGCCGCCTGCGAGATCGTCGATGAGGCGCGGGGGACGGCCTGCACGATCTATCTGACCGCGCCCTGCCGCTCCGAGTTCATCATCGCCGACGACAACCTGTTCCAGGTGCCCAACGGCGAGTTTCGCGCCGCGGTCAGCGACGCGTTCATGGTCCCCATCGCCGCCGAGCCGAGCCGGCGGGACGAAGGCACGCGGCGGCAGCCCGTCGGCGCGCGCTTCCTGGAGTTCGCCATCGACGTGCGCACCGCTGACGCCGTAGCCCTCGCGTCGGATGACTCGGTCGTAGCGGCGTCACTGGCGGGCACGCGCCTCAACGCCCGGTCCACCTACCGCGACGACGCGCACGGTCTGACCGTGACCGTCGAATACCCGATCAAGCTCATCAACCTGCACGCCGGCGGCGCACGCTATCAGGTATGCACCGGCGCGGTGGCGCTCCCCGATCTGACGACCTGGGACGGCGCGGGAGTCGACCGGGTCTTCGTGGCCCACGCGGCCTTCACCGCCGACGACCACGTGGAGTTCATCCTGCGACGCAGCATCGAGGTGGCCGAGCACGAGTTGGCCTGGGCGGCGGCCGTGCGGGGACGCGACCGGAACCAGCGGCACGATGGCGGAGAGCCGGTCGATCGGCCCCGCCCCCGCGCCGCCGGCTACTACGAAACCTGGGAGCTGGCGGCGGACAACGCCATCCTGCGGGCCTGCGACGAGCCGCGCCCGTGATCGACTTCGCCCGCTCGCACTTCACCTGGGATCACCTGCCCCACCGTCCGGATCCCGACTACAAGTATCCCGGCGGCTTCGTGGGCGAGCCCGGCGACGCCTACCACGTGCGCATCGGCTACGACGCCGTGTGCACGATCACCAGAGAAACGGATTTGCCGCCGCTGGAGATCGTCCTGCTGCAGCCCTGCCTGGCCGAATACACCATCGCCGACCGCAACCTGTTCCAGGTGCCCAGCCAGGAATTCCGGGTGGCGCTCAGCCGCACGCACGGCATCCCTATCGCCAGGCGCCCGTCAACCGAGCGCGAGCCGACCGCCGCGACGCCGCACGCGGGCCGCTTTGCCGGCACGGATTTCACGACCCACGTGGTTCCCGACGCGCGGGTCACGCGTGACACCGGCGAAGTCATGCGGGCGGTCGTGGCCGGCCGGCGCTTGAACGCCCGCACCACGCACCACGAAAACGCCCTCGGGCTGACGGTCACGCTGGAATACCCCATTCGCACCATCAACATCGAACGCAGCAAGGGCGCCTTTCAGGTCGATACCGGACCGATGGCGCTGCCCGATCTCGCGACGTGGGACGGGGCCACGGTGTCGCGGGTGTTCCTGGCCCACGCGGCCTTCAGCGCCTGGGACCGCACGGAGTTCATCCTGCGACGCGAGGTCGAGCCGCTGGCATCCGAGCACTGGTGGTGGGAGGTGCGGAGCCGCGACCGCCGCGCCCTGCGCGACCCGTCCCAGACGCCTGCCGAGCCGCCGCTGCCGCGCCGACCGCCGACGCTCTACAACGAGACGTTGGTCGTGACCGTCCGCAACGAGATTCTCATCGCGCCCGAGGGCTAACCGCTCCTTACCTCAGAGTCGAGCGGCAGCCGGTAGCCCAGGCTGCGACCAGTGCGATTGACCCGTGCAGTAGTGCTGCCATAACGTGATACCAAGCAGACCATGCGTGAGGTGGTCGCGTCTATGAAGAGCCTGCGCCGATACGCAAGCGCAGTGCTGGTCGTCGCCTTGATCGGCGGCATGCTCGCGCCGGCGCTGGCCGCGCAGACCGGGGGCACGATCAGCCATGGCACGGTGGTCGCGCTGCACGGCACCCCGCACCTCTGGATTGCCGACTCCGAGGGCGTCCTTCACTGGGGTGGCGATACGCGCGCCCTGGCCGGGCGCCATGTCAATTGGAATGACCGCATCGAAGTCAGCCTGACGCAACTGCAGGCGCTCGAGCGCGGCGATCCCTGGCTCTCGGCCGGACTGCTCAAGTACGGCGACCCGATCTATCTGGCCAAATGGGAAACCGAATGGGATCAGCCGCGGCTGTTCCACATTCAGTCCATCGCGGATGTCGAGCTGTTCGGGATCAATGCCGACAACTACGGCGACTTCGTCTTCGACCGGACGGCGTGGGAGGCCGAATACGGCTTCTCGGTGGATGACCTCCAGACTGCGCCTCTCCCGGCGACGACGCCGGATCCCGCGGCGCAGGATGGCCAGGCGGCGGTGACCTCGCGCCAGTCTCGACAGGACGACGGCGACGACGATGACGATGATGGCGACGACACGGCCACGGCGACGGACACCGCCACTGCCACGGCCACCGGCGATCAGACGGCCACCGCCACAGCTACGGCCACTGACGACGGCACCTCGTTGACGGCTACCGGGACGGACGACACCGATGCGGGTCAACCCACCGCCACCCCCACCGCGACGGTCACGGCTACCGACACGGCGACGGACACCGCCACCACTTCCTGAAACCGGCGAAAGGCCGTCGCGGCGCACGGAAGCGGAGGGAGACGTGTCGGTCTCGCCCGCGGCCCCGCCGCTGTCGCTACCCGTCGCGCTTCCGGAGGACTCCGACCTCACGGGGCTTTCCCGCCTTTTCGACGCCGATTGGGTGTGGGGCGCCTACTGCTCGCGGTTCGGCCGGCCAGAGCTTCCGCCGCAGCGCCTGCGCCTGCGGCAATTGAGCTACAACCCGCATCGGCGCGCCATCGCTACATACGCGGCCGAGTGGCTGCGCGACGAGTTCGTCACCCAGGATCCGTTTGCCATCGAACTGGCGCGGGGGGAGCCAGAGCGGCTGTTCCGCTATCCGCACGATCCCAGCCTGCCGGGATTGACCGACGCCGCCTCCCCGGATACCGCTTGCTCGCTGCTCAACCGGTATGTCTTCAAAGTTCCGGTGCGGCGCGTGCGCGTGAACGCCGTGCGCTACCGACCCGGCGGACACGCCGTGCTGCGCCATCGGCTTGGCGACGTGCGCTTCTATGTGCGAGTCATGCGGCCCGAACGCGTGCCCCGCCTGTTCGACGCAGCGGAGTTGCTGGGGCAGTCGGGGTTCGCGCTGCCACGGCTCGCGGGCTGCTGGACTGAGGGCGGCGTGGTCTGGCTGTCCGAGATTCCGGGAACCAACATGCGTCGGCTGATTCGTCGGGGTGAATCGCTGAATCCCGAGCCGATCCTCGACGCATTGGCGCAGCTCTGGGCCAGCCCATACACGGAACGCGGGCTCCGCCCCTTCAGCCTCCGTGGCGCCTACCGGCGAGCGCGGCGTGTCTTCCGCCAGGTGCTGCGAGACCACGACGGGCCTCGCCATACGCTCCGGCAGGCGATCGCCGCGCTGGACCCGTTCGTCGATTCGTGGCGGCCGTCGGGCATCGCCCACAACGACTTCTACGACGACCAGATGATTCGCATGCCGGATGGTCGGTTGGCCCTGGTGGACTTCGAGGAGGCCGGGCCGGGCGACCCTCTACTCGACGTGGGCAACCTTCTCGCCCACATGCGCTGGTCGGCGCGGTTCGGGCCTGATGCCGAGTCGCGGGCAAGCAGCGCCTACCATCGCCGCATGCGGGAGGCCGCCCTGGAGCGCTTCGGCTGGGACGAGAGCGCGCTGAACCTGCGCGAAGCCGTGTGCATCTTTCGCGTATGTACGAATCCGATTCGTCACCTCGCGCCGGACTGGCCGCGCCGACTTGAAGCAGGTTTGTCGCTAGTCAATCA
>DAOUKN010000228.1:0-6061 GCA_034421255.1 Chloroflexota bacterium
CGCCGTGGGGATCGACCTGGACGATGAGCATCTGACGGACGACCAAATCCGCGAGGCGGCGGTCAGCCGCGGCGTAGCGCTCGAGGCCGACGCGGCGCGCGCACGCATGCTCGACGAGATCTTGAAGACTTGCGTGGAGCCCACGTTCGTGCAGCCGACGTTTCTCACCCGCTACCCGGCCGAGACCACGCCGCTGGCCAAGCGCGCGCCGGACGATCCGCGATATGTCGAGCGCTTCGAACCGTTCGTGCTGGGCATGGAGCTGGGCAATGGCTACACCGAGCTGAACGATCCCATCGATCAGCGGCGCCGCCTGAGCGAGCAGGCGGACGACGACGCCGAGGCGCATCCGGTTGACGAGGATTTCATCCGCGCGCTGGAGCATGGCATGCCGCCCGCGGGCGGCATGGGTCTCGGCATCGACCGGCTGACAATGGTGCTCACGGACGCGCCCAACATCCGCGACGTCATCCTGTTCCCCCAACTGCGAACGCCTGCGTAGAATCAGGTACCGGACAACTCGGCCCGCGGTCAGACGGCCGTTGCCAAACGCTACGTTGCCCTTACATGCTTCCCCTGCGCTTCATTCGTGAGAACGCGGACCTCGTACGCGCCGGGCTGAATGCCCGGGGCGACGACGCGCCATTGGACGAGTTGCTGGAGCTCGACCTGAAACGACGCGCGTTCCTGGTTGAAGTGGAGCAGTGGCGCGCCGAGCGCAAGCGCGTGTCGCGGGCCATTGGCGCCGCCTCGGACCCTTCCGAGCGTGAGGCGCTCATCGCCGAAACCCGGGCGTTGTCCCAACGCCTGGACGACGCCGAGCCGGAGCTTGGCCGCGTGGAGGAAGAACTCGACCGCCTCCTCGGGCAGTTCCCCGCCTTGCCGCATGCGTCGGTTCCGGCCGGGCAAGATGCCGACGACAATCCCGTGGTCGCCACGCAGGGCACGCCGCGCACGTTTGACTTCGAGCCGCGACCGCATTGGGAGATTGGCGAGACGCTGGGCGTGCTCGACTTTCCCCGAGCGGCCAAGATCGCGGGATCGGGATTCTGGCTCTTCCGCGCCGCCGGCGCGCGCTTGCAGCGCGCCCTGGTGGCATGGGCCATCGACTTTCAAGTTCGCGAGCACGGCTACCTCGAAGTCCTGCCTCCAGCGCTGGTCACCAGCCGCGGCATGGCCGACTCGGGCAAATTGCCGAAGTTTGCCGACGACTCCTACGAGTTGCCCGCCGACGACCTCTGGCTCAATCCCACGGCCGAGGTGCCGCTCACGGCCATGCACCGAGACGAGGTGCTGGACGGCGGCGTCCTGCCGCTGCGCTACGTGGCCTACACCCCAGCGTTTCGCCGCGAGGCCGGCGCCGCCGGCATCGATACGCGGGGCCTCCAGCGCTTGCATCAGTTCGACAAGGTCGAGCTGTACGCCTTCACCCTCGCCGAGCACTCCTACGACGAGCTCGAGACGATGCGCCGGCACGCCGAGGCAGCCGTCGCAGCGCTGGGGCTGCCCTACCGCGCGCTGGAGTTGTGCACCGGCGACCTCGGATTCACCTCCGCCAAGACCTACGACCTGGAAGCCTGGGCGCCCGGCGTGAACGGCTGGCTCGAGATCTCATCCATCTCGAATTGCGAAGCGTTTCAGGCGAGGCGAGCCGGCATTCGAGCTCGCAAGCCCGGTGGCAGCCACACGGAATTCGTGCATACGCTCAATGGGTCCGGGCTAGGCATGGCCCGTACGATGGTGGCCATTCTGGAGAACTACCAGCAGGCGGACGGCACGGTCCGCGTGCCGGAAGTTCTCCAGCCGTATCTCGACGGGCAGAAAGTGCTTGAGGTGGAGCCCGGATGGCAGTAGACCCGGTGATCGACCGGCATCCCACCCTGCAACTCATCGGCCGCACGCCGTTGGTTGAAACGCGCGTCTTCCGGGATCGCTATCCCAGCGCCAAGGTCTTCGCCAAGGTGGAGGCCTTCAATCCGGGGGGTTCGATCAAGGATCGGCCCGTGGCGCGCATGCTGGCCGACGCGCAGGCGCGCGGCGACCTCCGCCCCGGCCAGACCATCCTCGATTCGTCGTCCGGCAACGCCGGCATCGCCTACGCGATGATCGGCGGACTCCTGAGGCACGACGTCGAGATCGTGATGCCCGACAACGCCAGCCGGGAGCGAGTGCAACGCATCACGGCGCACGGCGCGCGCATTCGCTTCACCGACGCCATCCTGGGGTACGACGAAGCCATGCGCGAGGTCCAGCGCCGCCATGAAGCGGCCCCCGAGCAGTACTACTTCGCCGACCAGTACAGCAACGAGTCGAACTGGCAGGCGCACTACGACGGCACGGCGAGCGAGATCCTGGAACAGGCGCCGCCCGACATCACGCATTTCGTCGCGGGCGTCGGCACCGGCGGAACGATCACCGGCGTTGCGCGCCGATTCGACGAGGTGCGCCCGGACGTCCAGATCGTGTGCGCCACTCCGCCGGAGTTTCCGGGCATCGAGGGCTTGAAACCCATGGGTCCCGACCACCTGGTGCCGGCGATCCTGGACGCCTCGCTGATCGATATCTGGGTCGACATCGACGTGGACAAGGCACGGGAGTATTCCGTGCAACTCGCGGCCGAGGGCCTCTTCGTCGGGCAATCAGCCGGCGCCTATATCTTCGCGGTCGAAACCGTGCTCGCGGACGACCCGCACGCCGTCGTGGTGACGTTGTTCCCCGACGCCGGCGACCGCTATTTCAGCACCGGACTGTGGGACGTGGCGCCCAAGCTCGCGAGTCCGTGACCTCGACCATCGACGCGGTGGCGGCGCCATAAAAGTGCAACCCGCATTCATTGAAATCCATCCCAGCGGAGTGTTGGCGTGAAGCCGCTGCGCCTGGGTTTCAATCCGCGCATCGCGCCCGAGAGCCGGCGCCGATTCCATCAACGCTTGCGCCACGTCGTCGAGGTCGCGGTGCACCTGGAGTTCGACGTCGTCGAGCTCGGGCTTTCAACTGACATGCACGAGTTGGGCTTGACGACCATCTTCGACCCCCAGGCCATTGAGATTCTCGACGACGCGCCGCTGCGGTTCCATCTCAACCTGTTCGCCGACGCCGCGATGACTGAGCGGTCGGCCATTACCGACGTCACCAGCTACTCGCGCAGCGTGGCCCTGCGGCAAATCGTCCAGATCGTGGAGTTCTTCGAGCACCGGCACGCCATGGAGATGTACGTGGTTCATCCAGGACGCCAGGTCACCCACGAGGCCGCGCACCTGGACGCGCTGCGCGAAAGCATGCGCACGCTGCACAACCTGTTCCCAGGCCTCCCCATCGCCATCGCAAACGCCGGTGGACAGGCGGTGCTCGGTCGCATCGACAGCGTGCTCAACGCACTGGATAGCGCGCGCCACTTTCGGTTCGCACTCCATACGGGATTCGCATTTCATTCGGTGGACGCGAATCACCTGGCGTTCGAGGCCCGCATGGACTATCTGCGCCGCTTCGTGGATCAAATCGCGGAGATTCGCTGGCACAACACCGCGCCGGGTACGCGTCCCAGCGTGCCGTTGCACCGCACGCTCGAGCACGGGCTGGATCTGGCCATGCTCATGCGCACCGTGGGCCGGAATCCGGGCACGCTGCACATGATCGAAACGGTCGGCCTCGATCCGCCAGCCCTGGTGCGCGAGGTGCGGACCCTGCACCGCGCCCTCAACGCGTAGGCGCTACTCCCAGCGAAACAGGCGCACCGCCAGCGCCACGAACACGACCAGGTACGCCGCCATTACCGCCACGGCCACGCCCATTGGGATGGTGGTCGCACCGCCGATCATGAGTTGGCGCGTGGCCTCTGCCAGATGCGTCAGCGGAAGCACGTTGATCACCGGCCGCAGCCAGTCCGGCATGAACTCCAGCGGGAAGAACACGCCCGAGATGAACATCATGGGAAACGTCACGACCTGGGCCACGGGAAAGAACCCCTGCTCCGTCTTGGTGAATGAGCCAAGGAAGAATCCAATGGCCAGGAACGCCAGACCTCCAAGCACCACCACGCCGGCCAGCGCGGCCAACGACCCGGCGTCGCTGTTCAGGCGAATGTCGAACACGAGGCGCGCGACGACGATGAGAATGGCGGACTGCGCTAGCACCAGGACCATCCGCAGGATCAAATCGGCGCTCACCAGCGTGAGCCGGGACACCGGTGTCGCTTGCAGGCGGCGCAGCACGCGCCGCTCACGCAGCGACACGATATTCACCGCGCCGAACACGCCCGCGTTCATCACGCTGAATGCCACGATGCCGGGCACGATGAAGTCGATAGTCGAAAGCCGCTCGCTCCGGAGCGTCTGAAACGCCGGACGCACTACCGGCTGACTCTGCGTGAGCGCGCGATCCGCGACCTCGAACGCTTGCAGGATCACCGGCACGACGACCTGCTGGCTGCTCTGCCGAGTCTCGTCGTAGTGAATGTCCACGGACGCTGGCGTCCCCGCGTCAATCGAGGCGCCGAAGCCGCTTGGGATCGCAATCACGGCGCGCCGATCGCCGTCCTCCAGGCTGGCAATCTCGTCCGCCAGGCTGCCCCGCGAGAGGTCGAACACGTCAATGGCTTCAAGCGTGTCCACGAGCACGCTGGCCTGCGGCGATTCATCTTCGTTGATCAGGCCGATTTCATATTGAGTGGCGCTGTCGCGGCTGAAGACCAGCCCGAAGATCAAGACGAACAGCAGCGGAAACGCGAACGTCCAGAACAGCGCGGCGCGATCCCGCGTGAACTCGCGCGTGTTGGCCAGCGTGAGCTGAGCGAGGGCTCTCAATCTCGCAACGTCCGACCGGTGAGCTTGAGGAATACGTCCTCGAGCGTGGCCCGGCGCAACCGCAGGTTCTGAATCGGCTCGCCGCGCTCCTGTCCAAGCTGCAGCAGCGCCGCCATCGACGCCGGCACGTCCTCGCTGAACATGCTCACCCGGTCGCCCTGGATCGACGCATTCACCACTGCCGGCAGCGACTCGACATCGGCTTCGGTCAAACCGTCGCGCTGGCTGAACTCGATGGCGTCCTCGGCGAAGTGCGTCCGCACGAGATCTTCGGGCGTATCCATGGCGATGATTCGGCCGTGGTCCATCACGGCCACGCGGTCGCACAGGCGCTCCGCCTCCTCCATGTAGTGCGTGGTCAGCAGCACCGTGCGGCCTTCGGACTTGAACTGCTCGATGGTCTCCCACAGGCTGCGCCGGGCCTGCGGGTCCATGCCGGTGGTTGGCTCGTCGAGAAAGATGATCGTGGGGTCGTTGACCATCGCCAGCGCCACCGATAGCCGCTGCTGTTGTCCGCCGGAAAGGTCTTTGACGAACGCGCGGCGTCGCTCCTCCAGGCCCAGGAGCGCCAGGAGGTGGTCGGCCACGCCCGCCCGTCCGTAGAACGAGGCGAAGAGCTCGATCACCTCGGCCACGCGCAGCCGCGGGTAGAGCGACACCTGCTGCAGCTGAACGCCGATCTTGCGCTTGAGGTCGCCGGCGTCGCGTCCCGGGTCCAAACCCAGCACACCCACGGCTCCAGAGTCGCGTGGGCGCAGCCCTTCCAGGATCTCGACCGTCGTCGTCTTGCCCGCACCGTTGGGCCCGAGCATGCCGAAGACTTCGCCGACCTCGACCGTGAAGGAGACGCCGTCCACGGCCTTGACGTCGCCGTAGGTCTTGCGGAGGTCCTGGACTTCAATGACGGACATACCGAGAGTCAACGGTAGGGTCGCGGCGCCCGCGTCAAAGTGACCAATCTCACCAAGGGTGGGGACGGGCTCTGCCGCGCGTCGCAGGATCATCGCGCCCTGGGGGTCAACGGTCGCCCGCCAGCCGGGCGCCACCCAGGTGGTCGCGTCGGACTGGGTGACCACGGCCGGACCTTCGAGCTCGAAGCCGACGCCCAGGTCGTGGCGCGAAAGCAGCGGCACATCGCGCACCGTGCCGTCGGCCAGGGTGGCCTGCGTCGTCCCGGCCTCCGGGTGGACGGCTGCCGATGGGGCCGACGCCGCAATCGACGGCTGTGGCACCGATGCGACGAGCCGCGCCACGACGAT
>DAOUKN010000229.1:0-6123 GCA_034421255.1 Chloroflexota bacterium
GCCGACCCGTTCGTCACCGCGGACGACGCGGCCATCCTCACCGCCCGCGCGACCAAGGCCACCCAGGTCGACATCTCCCAGGCCGGTCACTGGCCGCACCTGGAAGCGCCGGATGAATGTCGCGCGGCGATCCTCGATTTCGTGAACGCCAAATAGCCCGGCCTCGGGCACGGGCGATGCTACGCTGCGGACCGCTGCCTGCCCCTCGCTTCTGATCGGTCAACCACCATGCGGATCGTCCGATACGCACACGCTTCCGGCGCTCGCCACGGCTCACTCGATGACGACGGCACCGTCCACGCGATCGACGGGGACATCTTCGGGGACTACTCGGTTGGCGATCCCGTCGGATCAGTCCACGACCTCAAGCTGCTGGCCCCGGTGGAGCCGGGCAAGGCCATTGGGGTCGGCCTGAACTACATGGAACACATCATGGAAACCGTCGGTGAGAGCGGCGTGCCCAAGATGCCCATGCTGTTCATCAAGCCGACCACGGCCATCAGCGGCCCCGGGGACGACATCGTGCTGCCCCGAGCGGACGGCTTCCGCCACGCCATCAACGATCCCGCACTCCAGGAGGAGCCGTTCGGCGAGGTCCACTACGAGGCGGAGCTGGTGGTGGTGATGGGCAAGACCTGCCGCAACGTCGATGTCTCCGAGGCGCTCGACTATGTCCTCGGCTACACCTGCGGCAACGACGTGAGCGCCCGCAAGCTGCAATTCGCCGAAATGGCCATGGGTTGCATCCTGATGGGCAAGGGCTTGGATACGTTCGCGCCGCTGGGTCCCTGCATCGTGACCGACATCGACCCCAACAACCTGCGGATCCAGGCACGCGTCAACGGCGAGACCAAGCAGGACAACAACACGTCCGACATGCTCTTCGACGTCGCGTCGCTGGTCACCTACCTGGCGCAGGGCCTCACGCTGCAACCCGGCGACTGCATCTTCACGGGCACGCCCGAAGGCGTCGGGCCGCTCGCGCCCGGAGACTCGGTCGAGATCGAGCTAGAGAACATCGGCGTGCTGCGCAATCAAGTGGTGGCCGCGTAGCCCAGACGGGACCGGAGCGCACCGTGCCAGGCGAATTCGTCACGATTCCCTACGGCGCGGATGAGTTGCGCTTTCAGGTCAACCACGACGCCGTGCTGGCCGGGGTGTTCACACCGCACCCGGCCTCGCCGGCTCGCGATCCGGAGCGTGTGATCCGCGAGGCGCTGGCCGACCCGGTGGACTGCCCGCGGCTGCGCGAGGCGGTCGCCGGCGCTCGCTCGGCGCTCATCCTGGTCGATGACATCACTCGCGAAACGCCGACCCATCTGCTCGTGCCGGCGATCCTGGAGGAACTGCGCGCCGGCGGACTGCCGGACGACGCCGTGCAGGTGATGATCGCCCTGGGCACGCACCGTCCGATGACGCCGGACGAAGTTCGCGCCAAGCTTGGCGACGAGGTGCTCAGCCGGGTCGAGGTCACCCAGCACGACCACACGGTGGCCCCGCTGCGCGACTTGGGCACCACGCCCGACGGCACGCCGGTGCACGTGAACGCTGGGCTGTTCGAGCGCGACCTGGTCATCGGCACCGGCGCGGTGGTTCCCCACCACATCGCCGGGTTCTCGGCCGGAGCCAAGATCGTGCAACCGGGCGTGTCCGGCGCGGCCACCACCGCCGCGACCCACATGTTCAGCGCGCGTGCCGTGGAGCCGCTACTCGGCCAGGTGGTGACACCGGTGCGCCGCGAGATGGAGACCATCGCCGAACGGTCCGGCATGCGCCACGTCCTCAACGTCACGCTCAACAGCGACGGCCAGCTCGTCACGGCGCGCTTCGGAACCACGCGCGGCGCCTACCGGCGCGCCGTGGCGGACGCCCAGGGCATCTACGGCGTGCCCGCGCCGACGGGTCTCGACATCGTCATTGCCGGCTCTCACCCCTGCGACATCGAGTTCTGGCAGGCGCACAAGAGCCTCTACCCCGCGGCGATGCTGGTGCGTCCGGGAGGCACGATCATCGTGGTGACGCCGTGTCCCGAGGGCGTGGCCGTGATGCATCCGGAGATGCTGGACTACGCGGCGTCCCCGGCCGACGCGCTCATCACCCGTTACGAAAGAGGCGAGTTCGACGACCCGGTGGCCGCATCGCTGGCGACCGCATGGGCGCGCATTCGCGAGCATGCGCGGATCATCCTGGTCTCGGACGGCGTGGCGCGCGAGGACGCCCGCGCCCTGGCGTTCGACCGGGCGGACACCGTGGAGGCGGCGCTCGAAATGGCAGCCGCCGATGCTCGCGCCAACCCATCCGTGGGCGTGCTCACCCACGCGCCCGACACGCTTCCCCTGACGAACTAGCCAATGCCGCGGTGGGCGATCATCGCCGACGACCTGACCGGCGCCTTGGACACGGCGTTGCAGTTCCGCAATGCCGGTCGCCGCACCCTCGTCTCCACCCGCGACGGCGCGTGGCCGCCGGACGCCGACGCGGCGGCCATGAGCACCGCGTCGAGACACCTGGACGCTTCCGCCGCATACGACGCCGTGCGCGGCGCCGTCGGCGCGCTCGACTCCTCCGCCCTGATCTACAAGAAGACCGACTCGCTGCTGCGCGGGAACATCGCGGCCGAGATCCAGGCGGCGCTCGACGGCGCGGGCGTTTCGACCCTGGTGTACACGCCGGCATTCCCCTCGGGGGGCCGGACCACGGAGTCGGGCACGCTGGCGCTCTGGGGCACGCCCGTTTCAGAGGCCGAACCCGGCCGGGACCCGGTGACGCCGGCCCTGGAGTCGCACATCCCCACGCTGATCGAATCGACCTCGCCGCTGACGTGCCGCGTCATCCCGACGCAGATCGTGCGGTCTGGCATGACCGAGCTTGCCGACGCCTTGCGGAATGCCCGCGACGCGGGCGTGAACGTGATCCTGCCGGACATCGCCGAGGACGCCGATCTCGAGTGCGTGGCGGTGGCCATGGACGCCGCCGATCTCATGCACGTCAGCGCCGGATCGGCGGGCCTGGCCGCGTCCCTGGCGCGATGCACCGCGTCCTTTCCCCAGCCGGTTCCCGAGGTATCGCGCACGACACGCACGCTGGCCATCATCGGGTCGCCGATGGACCACACGCAGCAGCAGGTGGCCGAGGCGCTGGCCACCCTCGCCATCAGACCCATCCCGCTCCCCCAGCAACCCGGCAGCTCGATCATGGCGGCCGCGACCGTGCGCGCCGGCTGGTCGCTCGACCGCCCCGCCGTGGTGGACGCCGTGATTCCCGTCAAGGCGCCATCCCCGGAAGCCCAGGCCGCGCAGCAGGCCCTGGTGAGCCAGTTCACGGCCACCATCTGGCGCGGCACGCACCCGATCGGCCTGGTGCTCTCGGGCGGCGACACGGCGCGAGCCGCGTTCGCCGCGATCCCGGCGGAAGCCATCGAGCTTGCCGGTGAGATCGGGTGGGGCGTGCCCTTCGGCGTGTTTACGTCCGGTCCCGGCGCGGGCTGGCCGGTGGTGACCAAGGCCGGCGTGATGGGCGGACCGACGGCGCTGGTGGACGCCCTGCGCACGATCGGACCTCCGTAGCCGGCGAATCGCCGCTTGCTCGCGCACGCGCCCAATTCCCTGACTACACTTGCCGCCGAGTGACTTCGAGGGCGCACGTCAAAGGAGCCCCGCATCCCCAACGCAAACGCCGACGCCGACCGACCGATCCTCGCCATCACCATGGGCGACCCGACGGGCGTCGGGCCGGAAATCCTGATCAAGTCCCTGGCCAAGCCCGAGACCTACGCCATCTGCCGACCGCTTGCCGTGGGCAGCGTCTCGGCCATCGAGCGCATGGCCGGCATCCTCGGATCGGAGCTGGAGGTGCGGGCCGCCGATCCGGAATCGGCTGCGTACGTCCACGGCGCCATCGAGGTCTTCGACCCGTGGGGCGAGGACCTGAGCGACCTGCCCTTCAAGCAGGTGACGGTCGAGGGCGGGCGGTCCTCCGCCGAGGCCGTGATCGAAGCCGCCAAGCTCGTCATGGACGGTCGCGCGGCGGCCATCGTGACTGGGCCGATTCACAAGGAAGCCATCAACCGCGCCGGCTATCACTACGCGGGCCACACGGAACTGCTGGCGGACCTGACCGAGACGCCCGGCACGCGCATGCTGCTGGTGGCGCCGACGCTGCGGGTGATTCACAACAGCACGCACGTCTCACTGCGCGAGGCCATCGACCGGGTCACAAAGGACAACGTGCTGCACTGCGTTCGGCTGCTGCACGAGTCGCTGCAGCTCCTGGGATTCGAGCATCCACGCATCGCCGTCAACGGGCTCAACCCGCACGCCGGCGAGGACCGGCTGTTCGGCGACGAGGACGCGGACGAGATTCTGCCCGCCATCGAAGCGGCGCGGGCGGAGGGCATGGACGTGTCCGGGCCGGAGCCGGGCGACACGGTCTACAACAAGGCCATCGACGGGCGCTTCGACGGCATCGTGGCCATGTACCACGACCAGGGCCACGTGGCCGTCAAGACTGCGGGGTTCTTCGACGGCATCAACGTGTCGGTGGGCATGCCCATCATCCGCACCAGCGTGGACCACGGCACGGCCTACGGCCGCGCAGGCGAAGGACGAGCGCGCGAAGACAGCCTGGACCACGCCATCAAGGTCGCGGCCCAGATGTCCCGCGCGAAGCTGGCGACGGCCGCGGGCTAGCGTTCGCCGGGCCGGGACTGGACTCCCACCCCGTATCAAGTACGGGGCAGGCTCTTCGCGGGAATGACGAAGTCAGAGCTCCCCGAGCCCGGATTGGCTCCGGTATGCTGAACGTGTGGCGCGGCGCATGGCCCCTCGGGGGCGCGGTGCGCTGGGCAAATCGAAGACTTGGGGGCAGCCCCCCGGCAGGAGTGAGTCCGTGGGATCCGGTTTTCAAGCCGCGCAGGTGGTTCTGGCGATCATCCTGATCGGCGTCGTGCTGCTGCAGGTACGGAACGCCGGCGTGGGCTCGGCTCTGGGTGGCAGCGACAGCTCGTTCTTCGCCTCGCGGCGCGGGATCGACCGCGTGCTCTTCAACTTCACGATCGGAATCTCCGCCCTATTCTTCCTGGTCTCCGTTCTCGCCGTCCGCTTCCAGTAGCTCGTCGGGCGACACCAGCGCGTCCGGGCACCGATCCACGTAGGAGCACCGTCGGCAGACGCTCGCGTCCTCCACGCCCTCCGGCGCCTGCCAGAACGCCTCGAACCGCTCGTCCTGGATTCCCAACGCGATGCTCGCCGCGCGCTCCCCGAACTCTCGCAGCGCCTCCCGGTCGTAGCGCGCCTCCAGCCGCTGCACCGACGGCGGATCGCCGATCACCAGCACGTCCACGCGAACGTCCGGAATGAAGTACGGCGACGGCAGCTCACCGGGCCGAACCCGCGACCCGGCGCGAAACGCGGCGTATCCGATGGCGTAGCACATGAGCTGCAGATCGCTATCGAGATAGGCCTCGTCGTAGGGCCGGCGGGAGGTCTTGAAGTCGATGACCGTGCCGTTGTGATCCACCAGATCGACCGTGCCTACGACGGGCCATGGCACGCTGGGGACCGTGAACCGGAAGCGATGCTCGACCAGATGCGGCACCAGGGCCGCGGCGGCTTCGGTCAGGTAATGCTCCAACGCGCGCCGACCGCCCTCGTACGCGGCCTCCCACGGATCGTCGGGGTCGGCGGCCTCTGCCGAACCCGGCGCGTGTCGCTCCCAGACGCGGTCGAAGATTTCCTGGGCCTCGAACGTCGGCAAATCGCGACGCGTATGCTTCTTCGCCCGGAAGTTCGCTTCCAGCGTCTCGTGGATGGCCTGGCCAACCAGTGAGGCCGGGGTGTACGGAGACTCCAGGCGATCCACATACCGATGCCTGTATTGCAGCGGACAGGTTGCGTAGGTTCGCAACTTGGTAGGGGAGAGAAATCGGAGCGGGGGAGCCACGCGAAACCCAACCAGCGGCGCCGGATGCATCTGCCGCCTGAAGTCTAGCGGTCGCGCCGGATCATGACGCCAGTGCAAGACCTCGAAGCCTCGGTCGTCGTCGTGACCTGGAACGGACGCGAGCGGCTGGCCGAATCGCTGCCGGCCATCGTCGGCCAGAAGAACGTCCGCCACGAGGTCATT
>DAOUKN010000230.1:0-5869 GCA_034421255.1 Chloroflexota bacterium
CCCCGCCCGTGATCTCCAAGCGCACGTCGGCGGTGATGGCCCGAACGGCTCGCTCGATCTCCGCCACCGGCATGTTGTCGAACAGCAGGGCATGCGCGCCCGCGGCAACGGCCGCTGTTGCCTCGTCGGGCGTTTCGACCTCAACCTGGATCGCCATGCCGGCCGGGGCGTCACGTCGCGCGCGCGCGATGGCCTCGGCCACATCTCCCGCGGCGGCGATGTGGTTGTCCTTGATCAAGATCGCGTCGTAGAGCCCGGCGCGATGATTGGCGCCGCCGCCCGCCCGCACGGCGTACTTCTCCAAGGCGCGCAGCGTCGGGGTGGTCTTGCGCGTATCGAGGATGCGCACCCCGGTCCCTTGCACGGCGTCCACGAATGCCCGGGTCAAGGTGGCAATGCCGCTGAGCCGCTGGAGAAAGTTGAGCGCGACGCGCTCGCCCGTCAGCATGGCCTGGGTTCGAGCGCGCACCACGGCGGCGGTTTCGCCGGCCCCGACCTGCACCCCGTCGGCCGCCGCGGCGTCTACCTCGGCCGCGGCGTCGAGCTGGGAAAACACCTCGCGCGCCACATCCAATCCCGCCACGATTCCACGTTCGCGGAACACAATCGGCGCCTGCACGCTGCCATCCGGATCGACCACCGCGTTGGTGGTGACGTCGCCCGTGCCAATGTCCTCGGCCAACGCACGGCGCACGATCTCTTGGACCGTTTCGGCCGACAATTCAGGCGGCGGCATCAGTCGCTGGGTCATCGAGTGGCAGGCGGACAAGCCATCCTAGCCGGACCTGCGGACGGTCCGGCGTGAACGTGAGAAAGCCCGCGATTCATTCCAATTGCCGGTGCTAGCCTCGACTGACGAAATCTAGAGCGACTGAGGACGAGGACATCAATCTCCGGCGACTTGTCCTGACACTTTCAATTGCGGTCGGTCTCGCCCTGACCATCGCCGCGTGCGCCGGCGAAAGCTCACCGGCCGCAGTTTCGGCTGGTGGCGCGTCGGCGAGCCTTGTCGGGCTTACGGCGACTGCCGATCTGCCCGCGCCTGCCACGGCGGTGGCAATCCCCAATCCGACGGCAACGGCCCCGGCGCCAACACCCACGGCAGTGACGGTAACGCCAGCCACAACGGCGCCCGCGACGACGGAATCCAGCCTCGCCGGCGAGGACCTGCGACTTGCGGTGACCATTCCGGACCTAGTCGACCTCGCTCGCCCCTCCGTGGTCCATATCGCGACCGAGGTGGCGGCGACTGACTCGAACAACCAGCCGATGCCCGGCGGTGGCGTCGGCACCGGATTCATCATCAGCGCCGATGGCTACATCGTCACGAACAACCACGTCGTCGAGGGCGCCGATCGGGTCGTGGTGACCTACCCGATCAGCGCGGCCGAAGTCACGGCGACAGCGGCGCCTGGTGGCGCACCGACGCCGAACACGAATCGACGTCATCCCCACCGAGCGGTGGATGCGGAAGTCATCGGGCTCGATCCCCAGACGGACCTGGCCGTGATTCGTATCGACGTGGAAGGGCTCACGCCGTTGTCGCTGGGCTCCTCGGAGGATTTGCGGATTGGTGAAGTCGTGGTTGCCATCGGCCACGCGCTCGACCTTCCCGGCGGGCCCACCGTCACCGCCGGGGTCGTCAGCGCCCTCGGGCGCGTGCTCACCAACATCGGACCGCAGCGCCTCACCCTGAGCGATCTCATCCAGACCGACGCCTCCATCAACCCCGGCAACAGCGGCGGTCCGCTGCTCAATCTCTACGGCGAGGTCGTCGGCGTGAATTCCGCGGGCGCGGGCGCCGCGGAGGGCATCGGATTCGCCATCGGCATCGACAACGCCATGCTGGTGATCGACACCCTGATCGAGGACGGCGTCGTCACCCGCGGCTTCATGGGCATCCGCTCGGCCACCATTACGTCGGCCATCGCGCGACAGTTCGGCTTGCCGGTGAACCAAGGCCTCTATATCCAGGCCATCACCGTGGGCACCGGCGCGGACCAATCGGACCTGGAGGCCGGCGACATCATCATCGGTATCAATGACGAAGCTGTCGGCGACATCGGCGAACTGGGCCGCATTCTGGCAAAGTACGGTCCAGGAAGCACCGTGACCGTCTGGTTCCTACGGCCGGATGACGGAGACGATCCCCAACGAACCGAAGTCACGCTGGGCGAGCGGCCCGACCGGTAGACGCCGCCCATAGCCGAACACATCGTCCCCGGCAGCCGTCCACTCCAGCATTTCGACCCGCCAATGGCTGACGATCTGTTTGAACACGCCTCGCGCGAGGCCATCGAGGCCGAGGCGCCACTCGCGGCGCGCATGCGGCCGCGCAGTCTCGAGGAGCTTGTCGGCCAGCGCCATCTGCTGGCGCCCGGGTCGCCACTGCGTGCGTCGATCGAACGCGACGCCATCTGGTCGGCGATTCTCTGGGGACCGCCGGGATCCGGCAAGACCACCCTGGCGCGGCTGGCAGCCTCCACCACCCGCCGGCGCTTCGTCCAGCTCAGCGCCGTCACCTCGGGCGTCCGCGACCTTCGCGAAGCCGTCGTCGAGGCCCGCGAGCAGCGGGCCTTGCACCAGGCACGCACCGTCGTGTTCATCGACGAGATCCACCGCTTCAACAAGGCCCAACAGGACGCCCTGCTGCCCCACGTCGAAGACGGCACGATCGTCCTTTGGGGCGCGACCACGGAGAATCCCTATACCAGCGTCATTGCGCCCCTGCTGTCGCGAGTTCGGGTGCTGCGACTGGAACCGCTCTCACGCGACGACTTGCGCGTGATCGTCCAGCGGGCCGTCGAGGACGACGATCGTGGTCTGGGCGAGTCGGGGCTCACCTTCGATCCAACGGCCGTCAACGCCATCGTCGCGGGCGCCGGCGGTGACGCCCGCACCGCGCTGAATTGGACCGAGGCCGCCGCGCTGCACGCCACGATGCTCGGCGAGGCCACCGTGGAGGCCAAGACCGTTCGCCAAGCCGTGCTCGAGCGCGGCGTCCGCTACGACCGCGCCGGTGACGACCACTACGACACCATCTCCGCCTTCATCAAGAGCGTCCGCGGATCCGATCCGGACGCCGCGCTGCTCTGGCTCGCCAAGATGCTGCAGGCCGGTGAGGCGCCGGAGTTCATCGCGCGGAGGCTGGTGATTCTGGCCTCGGAGGACATCGGCAACGCCGATCCGCAGGGGCTCCCGATGGCAACCGCCGCCGCGGCCGCGGTTGAGCGCGTGGGGCTGCCGGAAGGTCGCTACGCCCTGGCGCAGGCGACGATCTATCTCGCCTGCGCGCCCAAGAGCAACGCCGCCGGCCGCGCCCTCGATGCCGCCGAGGAGGCCATCGCCGCGGGCGCCGACCTCGAAGTCCCGCCGCATTTGCGCAACACGCCGCCGCGAGGTCCGCACGAGACGGACACGGACTACCTATACCCGCACGACTATCCGGACAATTATGTCAAGCAGCCATATGTGCCGCCCTCGCTGCGGGAACACCGCTTCTACGACGGGCGCGGGGCGGGTCGAGAATCGGAGCTATGGCACCGGCTGCAGCAGCGCCGCCGGGCCGACGGCCCGGGTTCGGCCGGGCAGGACCCGGACTCCTAGCCCCCGCCGCTACGTCGGAGCAGCCGCCGGGTCGTCAACCCGCCAGACCGCGCCGTGGATGGTCGCGACCAATAGCACCTGACCACCGGCGGCATTGCGCGCGACGGCCACCGACTCGATCGGGACGCCGTCGAGCTCGGCCACCTGCGGATACCACAGGCGTCCACGGTCGGAGGACCGGAGCAACCCGGCGCTCGTCGCCACGAACAGGGTGTTGTCGTCCGCAAAGTCAAGCGAGGCAACGACGGAGCGAATCGCCGTCTCCAGACTGCTGGGATACAGCGCGTTCCAGTGCCCGACCACCGTGCCGCTCGGGCGCAGCACGTGCGGTCCGGTCGCCAGGCAGAAGAACTCTTCACCGTCGGCAGGATCAGCGTCGGGGACCGTGAGCGACGCCCAGTGGTAGGCGCCGTCCTGCTGCACGTAGCGAGACCAGGACGCGCCGCGATCCGTGGATCGATAGACGGCAACCACGCCCTCGCCGGTCGTTGCGGCGAGGATCGTTCCGTTCTCGGCGAATCGCGGCGAGAACGCCACCTCCACAACCGCAGACCCACGAAAGCGTTCCTCGACCGGGTTCCAGGTTTCCCCCGCGTCGCTGCTCGTCAGCAGAAATCCGCCGTAGCAGCCGAGCGCGATCAACCCATCGTCGGCGAACGTTGGCGAGAACGCCGCCGCCATGACCGGATACTCGGGCGGCACGCTGTCAACAGATTCCCAAGTGCGCCCGGCGTCCGCGGTGCGCGCCAGCGTGTCCGCCGACAGCGCCAACGCGATGCCGTCCTGGGCAAAGGTGGGCGAAAGCGCCAGACCGGTGACCGTGGGTGCGGGCAGACCGTCGGTCACCCCGGCCCAATGACGACCACCGTCAGCGGACCTAAGGACGCCCTCGGTCGCCGTTCCAGCCAGGATCACGCCGTCGTCGGCGAAACCCGGTGACGGCTTCAGGTCGAGCACGGGCAGGCTGGTGAGGCCCTCGCTGCTCGATTTCCACGTCCAGCCGTCATCCTCGGATCGAATGACTCCCGTGCCGTTGACGCCCGCCAGTACGACGCCGTCGCCGGCGCCTGTCAGAGCCAGCAGCGAGGCGCGATTCGCTCCGCTAAGCCGGAGGCGCATCCACTCGTCGCCGCCATCCGGCGACCGCCAGATTTGGTTGCCCGAAATCACGAGGAACGCGCCGGCATCCAGCGTCACCGCATTGACCGGGCGGTTATCTGGAAACTCCTCCAGGTAGTGCCAGGTCGTGCCGTGGTCGAGCGTTCGATAGAGCCCGTGCGCTTCCGTTCCGGCGAGCGCCACGCCGTTAATCTGGAACGCGGGCGACATTGCGATGGCCAGGACGGTGGCGTCGCCGGGAAGGCCGATTCCGCCCGACCAGGATCGCGCCTGGTCGACGCTGCGCATGATCCCGCCGTCGGCCGCGCCCGCGAGGAGCACGGCGGCGGAGTGCGGCGCCACCGCCAACGCCGTGATTTGCGCATCGGCCAGCTCGGGACCGTAGCCGTTCCACGACTGCCCGCGGTTGTCGGAGATGTAGACGCCGCGCCCATCGGTGCCGGCGGCGATGGTCTCGTCGTCGGCGTAGAAGGGCGAAAACGACAGGGCCGTCACCGTCGGATGCTCGCCCCAGAACATGCGGCGCTCCCATTTCTCCCCGCCGTCGTACGAGATGTGAAGCCCGGAGTCGGTGGTTCCCGCGACGACTGTCCGGTCGTTGCGGAAGTCCGGCGAGACCGCGACGGCCTCGATGAACGGGCTGCGCAGCGCGTTCGTCGGCCCCCAGCTTCGGCCACCGTCGTCGGAACGAAACACGCCGGTCAGCGTGCCGGCAAACACGGTGGCCCAACCGCGGGCGCCGATGGTGCTGGACAACGACGTGACCGTGCCGCCTTCGCGCGCGGATAGGCGCTGCGCGATTGGCACGCGATTCGGCTCAGTCATGGTTGGCGGATCCTAGATATTGGCAAGGCACGGGCAGTCTCCTTGGACAAGGTGGGTTGGCAAGGCTCAAACGACGCGGAATCTCCGACGGCTTACGGAAAGTACGGCGCGGCGTGCTCACGCAGCCACTTCAGGCTGGCGACGATCCAGGCCTCGGCGTCGTGCTCGGGCGGCGCGAGCACCTCCACACAGTGCTGGAGATTGTCAGGATCGGGCGCACCGTTCTGCAACACCTCGAGGATATCGAGCACGGGCACGTCGCCGTCGCCAATGGGCGCATTGAAGAATCTAGGCTCGCCGATGAGCGTGTAGGGCTGCA
>DAOUKN010000231.1:0-4473 GCA_034421255.1 Chloroflexota bacterium
GTACCCCGAAGGCGCGTTTGGCGAGCAGCACGCGAAGCATCGTTTGTTCGCGTTCCCGTTCGCGGGCGCGGCCTGTGGACTGGCCGTGGCCATCGCCTGGCATATCGGCGCCCAGATCGCGCTGCCCATCGTGACCGGCGGAAAGCCGATAGTCGCGGTGCCGGCCATCATCCAGGTGCTCTACGAGGGCACCATGCTCGGCGCGGTGCTCTTCACCGTGCTCGGCGTGCTGTTCGAGTCCCGCCTGCCTGACGGCATCGGCGTGTACGACGACCGCATTGCCGACGGCCTCATCGGCGTGTCGGTGATGGCGCGCGAGCGCCGGATTCCGGACGCCCAGATTGCGCTGGAGGAAGCCAACGCAGTCGACGTGCTCAGCAAGGACGGCAGCCTCATGCGCCCGGCGGCGGCCTCGCCCTGATGTCCGTCGCACGCCGCGCCGGACGCGCCGCCAGCCTGTCCCTAGGGCTGGTGTTGGCGGCGTTCGTGATCGGGGCGTGCGAGACCGGGGCATATCCGGCCGACCTCTTCCCCGAGATGCACTATCAGCAGTCCTACCGCACCCAGGAGCCGCCGTACGAGGCGCCGCCCGAGGGACAGGTTTCGACCCTCGGCGCGGAGCTGCCGGTGACGGACTTCGTCGCAACCATCCAGCTCGAGAATCCGGTCCCGTTCGACGGGCCATCGATTGATCGCGGGCGGGCCCTGTTTGCCGTCAACTGCGCCATGTGCCACGGGGCCGATGGCCAGGGCGACAGCTACGTCGCGGACGCCTTCGAGAGCTACGGCGACAAGCGCCCGGCCTCCCTGGTATCGGACAACGTGAAGGCCCAGGCGGACGGCGCGCTCTACTGGACGATCACGAACGGCGTGAACAACATGCCGTCCTGGCAATCGCTCCTCACCGAGGAAGAGCGCTGGCTGCTCGTCACCTTCATCCGATCGCTTAACTAGCGCCCGTTAGCACGTCCGGTTGGAATTCGACCTGCCTGGCGCCCGCCCCGGCGAGCGCGGCTGGACGGCAATCACCCCGACATCGAACGAATCGGCCAAACTTGTGCGCGCGTCATGGAGTCATGGAAGGCACTGGTTGAGTGGCTGAAAGCCCCGCCGTCTTTCTCGTCATCTTGCGCTGGCTGCATGTCGTGGCCGCCGGGCTGTGGCTGGGCGGCGGGCTCCTGTTGCTGGCCTTGCGGGCGCGCGGATTGGGATCGAGCGCCGCCCCGTCGATGTCATGGGGGCGAGCCGCCGGTCACACGCTGCGACTCGGCGTGGCAGTCTTCATCGTCACCGGAGCCCTGCTGACGGCGGCGCGACTCGCGGAGCCGAACGTGCCTGCCGCCTACGTCATCCTGCTCGCCGGCAAGACCGCGCTGGCGTTTGCCATGTTCTGGCTGGCGCTGCCGCGATCGCGTCGCGGACCGGCGCCGCCTGCCGGGGGGTGGTCGAGGTGGACGCGGGACCGCACATTTTTGATTGTCGTGATCGCCCTGGTCGTGTACTTGCTGTCGGTGATTCTCAACGAGCTCATCGAACGCGCCGCACTCTAGCGAACCCTTGCGCAAGTGAGCCTCATTGCATGCCTGGACCCCAATCCGTTCGACTGCCCCTTCGACAAGCTCAGGGCGAACGGATTGGGGTCCCGCCGCTGGGCTTACTCAGACACTTCCTCGATCGGCTAGGCTGATTTGGACCGCGCGCACACATTGACGCCTTGACCGACGCCTCCGAACCCGCCGGCGCCGCCGCGCCGGAATCCCTCCGGAACCGGCTCCTGTCCGGCAAGTTCCTGTTTGTCGGCAGCGCGCTCGCCGCGGCGCTCGGATTTCTGATTTGGACCGCCACCCAGGGCGCCGCCGTCTACTACCACACGGTGAGCGAGCTGCACGCGAAGGGAGACGAGATTCAAGGCGTGCTGGTTCGCGTGAATGGGATCGTCGTGGACGGATCGATTCACGAGGCGGACGCCAACGGCATCATCCGGTTCGAGATCGAGGACGACACGGGCGTGTTGCCAGTTGCGTTTCGCGGCTCGCCGCCCGATCTCTTCGGATATGCGGAGGAGGACAAGTACTCAGACGTGATTGCTGAAGGCCGTCTCCTGGGCACCGGGGTCTTCGAGGCGCGCAACCTCATCGTCAAGCACGGCCCGGAGTTCGAGCCGCGCGAGATCCCGGCGCAGTGAATTCGGTTGCCACGCGGCCGACGCCGCTGGCAACGGGTGAGCCGGACACGGAGCCGCCGGCCCTCACGCTGAACCGCCTCATGGTTGGCTTCGGTCGGCGCCAGGTGCTCCGCGATGTCTCGCTGTCGCTGAATTCGGGTGAGCGGGTGGCCGTGCTGGGACCGAACGGCGCCGGCAAGACGACCCTGCTGCGCACGCTGGCCACTCTGCAGGCACCGTTGAGCGGACAGGCGAGCGTCGGCGGCGCGGACGTCGTGCAGCGCAAGCGCGTGGCGCGCCGTCACATCGGCTTTGTCGGGCACACGCCGCACCTGATTGGGCATCTCACGGCCCGCGAGAATCTCGCGTTCTTGTGCTCGCTGTATGGAGTGGTTAATCCGGCCTCGCGGGTCGTCGAAGCGCTGGAGGTGGTGGGACTCGTCGACTTGGCCGACCGGCGCGCCCGCGAGCTATCACGCGGGCAGCTTCAGCGGCTTTCGCTGGCCGCCGCCGCGCTGCACCATCCCGCCGTCCTGCTCCTGGACGAGCCGGACGCCAGCCTCGATCGCGATGGCGTGCGCGCGCTGCCCGCCATGCTGGACGCGCTGTGCCCGGGCTCGGCCGTGCTGCTGAGTACCCACGATCCGGAGGTCGCCGCGCAGGTGGCCGGGCGTAGCGTTCTCGTGGATCAAGGCCGGGTCATCGAACCAGATTCGCCCGCAGCGGCTCCGCCGGATCGATCGGCTCCGACCGGAGCCTCGGACGTGTCGTTCTTTGCGGCGGCGTGGACGCTGCTGCGAAAGGACGCCCTGGTGGAGTGGCGGGCGCGGGAACAGGCCCCGGCGCTGCTGGCGTTCGCCCTGCTCATCACGGTGCTGTTCGACATGGCCTTCGTCATCCTGGCGGCGGCGGACGCGCCGGCCGTCGCAGCGGGGGTGGCCTGGTCCACCCTGCTACTGGTCGCCAGCCTGTCGGGCGTGCGGCTCTTCGGTTCCGAGCGCGACGCGAACACGTTCACCTGCCTGCGTCTGGCGCCGATCGATCAAAGCGCCGTGTTCGTCGCCAAGTACGTCGTGCTGGCCGCGCACGTGCTGGTGGTGGGGCTGGTGCAACTGGCGCTGCTCAGCGCACTGCTCGATTTGCAGCTCTTCCAAGGCGGGATGCTGGCCACCCTGGGCCTGGTGACCGTCGCCCTGAGCGCGGTGACGGCGATGCAGAGCGCCCTGGCGCTGCAAAGCCGCGCTCGCGAAATGCTCATGTCGCTGTTGGCGGTGCCGCTGGCGATACCCGTGATGCTGGCCGGAGTCGGCGCGACGCTGGAGACGCTGCAGGGCGCGCCGGCGGGAGGCGCGGCGCCGTGGCTAGGTTTGCTGGCCGTGGTGGCCGCCGTATTCTTAGCATTGAGCGTTCTGCTCTACCCCCACGCCGTCGACGGCTAGGAAGCCTTGCGAATGAGCCTCGCCAGCCGCGCGCTGCGCCGGCGGACGGTCAGGCAACCGCCCCTCTTTGGGTGGCGGGGCCTGGTGGTCTATTCGTCGCTGCTGGTCCTGATGGGGGCGGCGCTCTACATGATCTTCATCTACGCGCCGGCGGAGCGCGTCCAGGGCGACGCCCACCGTCTGCTCTACGGGCACGTGGCGGTGGCGTGGCTTGCATTTCTCGCCTTCGGCATCGTCGCCCTCGCCAGCGTGATGTACCTGTGGCGGCGCAGCCCCCGCTGGGACAGCCTGGCGGTGGCGTCCGCGGAGGTGGGCGTGCTCTTCACCACCCTCACGCTGGCCAGCGGTTCCATCTGGGGCCGCCACGTGTGGGGCGTCTGGTGGACCTGGGACCCGCGGCTGACGACCACGCTGGTGCTGTGGTTCATCTACGTGGCCTACCTGGCGCTGCGGATGTACATCGACAACGTCGACACCCGCCGGCGCGTCGCCGCCATCTTCGGCATCGTGGGCGTGGTGGACGTGCCCATCGTGTGGTACTCCGTGGAATGGTGGCGCAGCCTGCACCCGGTGCAATCGGTCACGCGCGCTGGACTGACCTTGGAAATGGTGCTCACGCTTGTGGTCACCGTGGTCGCGTTCACCGTGTTCTGCTTCGTGCTCATTCGTCAGCGCTATCTCTTAGAGCGTGCCAGCGACGAGGGAGAGGGTCTAAGAGATATCGTCCGCAATCGGCATGACGAATTGCGGCTGACAGGCGCCAAGTCGGCGCCGGAGGCTGGGGAATGACGCAAGAGTTGGTGTTTCTGTTCATCGGGTACGCGGTGATCTGGGTGCTGCTGTTCGGCTACCTGGTGTTCGTCACGGGGC
>DAOUKN010000232.1:0-2473 GCA_034421255.1 Chloroflexota bacterium
GCGCCCACGATGTCGAGCACCGCGTCCACCGCGCCGAGCTCGTGGAAGTGCGCGGCCCGCACGTCGACGCCGTGAACCGCCGCCTCGGCCTCGGCCAGCCGTCGCACCATTGCGTGCGCGCGAGCCTTGGCCGGTTCGCGCACTGCGCTCGCGGCGATGACCGCTTCCATTGCCGCGGGATCGCTCAGCGCTCCATGCTCGGCGGCGGCCTCGATTGCGAAATCCATGTGCGTCGCGGCGATCGGCCCCTTGCGCACCGGCTGGCGGACCAGGCGCCACGGCGGCAGATCGAGCGTGCGCAGCTCGGCCTCCAGCGCGGCCTGATCCAGCCCCGCATCGAGCAGCGCGCCCAGAAACATGTTGCCGCTGGCGCCCGACGGGCAATCGAAGCGCGCAATGGTCATTGGGTCGTCGCCCCGGCGGCGCGCCGCGCAATCTGCGCCGCCTGATACCCCGCGCCGAAACCGTTGTCGATGTTCACGACCGATACGCCCGGCGCGCACCCGCTGAGCATGGCCAGCAGCGCCGCAATGCCGCCCAGCGACGCGCCGTAGCCCACGCTCGTGGGCACGGCAATCACCGGCCGGTCCGTCAGGCCGCTCACCACGCTGGGCAGGGCGCCCTCCATGCCCGCGACCGCCACGATGGCGTCCGCCGCGTCCAGGTGCTCGCGCTGGGCGAGCAGTCGGTGCAGTCCGGCCACGCCCACGTCGCCGATGGTTGTCGCACTGGTTCCAAGCGTTTCCGCGGTGACGTGCGCCTCCGCCGCCACCGCCGCATCGGACGTGCCGCCGGTGAGCACGAGCACGCGTCCGCTGGGTTTGGGCCGCGACTCGGGCACGCGGGTGATCATGCGCGCGTCCGCATGAAAGACCGCGTCCGGCAGCTCGGCGCGCACGGCCTCGAATGCCGCCGCGTCGGTCTTGGTGACGAGCACCGGCTGCGCATGGCCGGCAATCGAGGACGCGATGGCGGCGATCTGGGCCGCGGTCTTGCCCGCGCCGTAGATGACCTCCGGCATGCCGGTGCGCAGCACGCGATGGGTATCGACGCGGGCGAACCCCAGGTCGTCGATGGGCTGATAGCGCAGCCGCTGCATCGCGGCGTCGGCGGTGATTGCGCCGCCGGCGACCTGCTCCAGCAGGTCCCGCAGGTCGTCGGGCGTCACACCAGGACTCGGCGAATGCTCGCGAACGCCTGCGGACCGGCGTAGCGCCCCGCCGCGCCCAGGTCCTCCTCGATGCGCAGCAGCGCGTTGTACTTGGCCACGCGGTCGGTGCGGCACGGAGCGCCGGCCTTGATCTGTCCGGCGTTCGTGGCCACGGCAAGGTCGGCGATGGTCGTGTCCTCGGTCTCGCCGGAGCGGTGCGAGACGACGACGGTGAACCCCGCGCGCTGGGCCATCTCGATCGCGGCCTGGGTCTCCGAGAGCGAGCCGACCTGGTTGACCTTGATCAGAATGCTGTTTGCCGCCTGCTCCTCGACGGCGCGCTCCAGGCGCTCGGTGCTGGTGACGAGGAGGTCGTCGCCCACCAGCTGCACGCGGTCGCCCAGCGCCGCGGTGAGATTGCGCCAGCCGGTCCAGTCGTCCTCGCCCATGCCGTCCTCGATCGACAGCAGCGGAAAGCGGTCGGCCCATTCGACCCATAGCTCGATCAGCTCCGCGCGCGTCAGCGTGCGGTCCTCGCGGTCCAGGCGATAGGTCCCATCTGACTGGATCAGCTCGGTCGCCGCGGCATCGATGCCGAGATATACGTCCGCCCCAGGCTGATACCCGGCGGACTCGATGGCCTGCACGAGCAACTCCATCGCCGCGGCGTTGGTGGGCAGCGCTGGCGCAAAGCCGCCCTCGTCGCCGACCGAGGTCGACAGCCCGCGCCGTGACAGCTCGTCATGCAGAGCGCGATAGACCTCGGCGCCCGCGCGCAGCGCCTCGCTGAATGTCGGTCGGCCCACGGGCATCACCATGAACTCCTGGAAATCGGTGCTGCCGGCGGCGTGCTGGCCACCATTGAGCAGATTCATCATCGGCACCGGCAAGGTGTTCCCGAACGGTCCGCCCAGGTACCGGTAGAGCGGCAGTCCCAGCTCGTCCGCCGCGGCGTGCGCCACGGCCAGCGAGACGCCCAGGATGGCGTTGGCGCCCAGCGAGGACTTGTTCGGCGTGCCGTCCGCCGCCAGCAGCATCTCGTCCACGGCGCCCTGGTTGGTGGCGTCCTCGCCCTCGATTTCGGGGCCGAGCACGCTCAGGATGTGATGGACGGCCTTTTGCACCCCTCGCCCGTGATAGCGGTCGGCGTCCTGGTCGCGCAGCTCGAGGGCCTCGTGGGCGCCGGTCGACGCGCCGGACGGCACCGCGGCGCGGCCAATGGCGCCGCTCTCCAGCGCGACGTCCACCTCGACCGTCGGGTTGCCGCGCGAATCGAGGATCTCGCGCGCCCGCACGTTCGCAATGGCCGTCACGGCAGAATCC
>DAOUKN010000233.1:0-5114 GCA_034421255.1 Chloroflexota bacterium
CGGTACTGCGTGATGGCCACCGTCGAAAAGAACGCCACCAGGCCGACGGTCCACGCGGCGGTCTGCCACAGCGACGGCATGATCTCCCCGCCCTGCGAAAGCCCTCGCAGTAAGTCCACGGTAACCGTGATCGGATTGACGCTGGCGAAGGCTTCCAGCCATCCGGGCATCGTCTGCACCGGGACGAACATCGAGCTCATGAAGGTGAGCGGAAAGATCCACACAAACCCCGCCACCTGAGCTGTTTCGGTTTCGCGCACGGAGACGCCGATCGCCGCCGAGATCCACGAGAACGCTTGCCCAAAGATGACCAGAACGATGGGAACCGCGATGATCGCCGCCGGGCTCGCGTTGAAGCGAAACCCGATCGCATAGCCCACGCCGATCATCAGTAGCACCACGAAGACATTGCGCACGGTATCGGCGAGGATGCGCCCCGCCATCACCGCGGACCGCGCCATGGGCAGCGAGCGATAGCGATCGACCATTCCGGAGGAGAGGTCCTCGGCCAGCCCCACCCCCGTCTGCACCGCGCCGAACACCACCGTCTGCACCAGGATTCCCGGCAGCAGAAAGTCGATGTAGTTGCCCGGACCCACGTCGATGGCGCCCCCGAAGACGTAGGTAAACAGCAGCACGAACATGACGGGGTTGATGGTGGAAAACACCAGCAACTCGGGTGACCGCACATAGCGGATGAGATTGCGCCGTGCCATGGCCAGCGTGTCCGCCAGGGCCCACCGCGCCTCGATGCGCAGCGCCGTCAGGGTGTCATGCACGAAGCCGGCGTCCTTTCACGGCGGGAGCGCTAATCCGCGCGATCCGCACCGGCGGTGTGGCCGGTCAGGGCGAGAAACACGTCGTCGAGTGAGGGTTGGCGAACGCCGATGTCGGAAATCCCCACGCCGTCCGCGTCCAGATCGCGGATGATGGCGGCCAGCTTGGCCGCTCCGCCGGCGACGGGCATGGTGACGGTGACGCCATCGTCGTCGATCCGTGCGTCCCCGCTGCCGTGTCGCGCGACGGCGCCGAGCGCGGCGTGCGCTTGCGCGGGATCACTGACGACAACGCTCAGGACGTCACCGTGCGTGCGCTGCTTGAGCTCCTGGGCCGTTCCCTCGGCGATCACGCGTCCCAAGTCCACCAGCGTGATTCGATCCGCCAGCTCATCCGCCTCTTCCAGATACTGCGTCGTCAGCAGCACGGTCGTCCCGTCCGACACGAGCTGCCGGATCACGGCCCACAGCTCACGGCGAGCGCGGGGATCGAGCCCGGTGGTCGGCTCGTCGAGCAGCAGCACCTCGGGGTCTGCCACCAGGCTCGCCGCCAGGTCAAGCCGGCGCCGCATGCCGCCGGAGTAGGTCTTGGAGCGACGGTCCGCCGCTTCCGTCAAGTCGAAGCGTTCCAGCAACTCGGCGGCGCGCCGCTCGGCAGTCGATCGATTCAGGTGGTAGAGGCGTCCGACAAGCTCCAGGTTCTCGCGGCCCGTCAGATACTCGTCGACCGCGGCGCTCTGGCCCGCCAGCCCGATCCGCGACCGGAGCTGCGTGGCCTCGCGTTCAACGTCGAATCCGGCCACCCAGGCGCGCCCGTTGTCCGGTGGCAGCAGCGTGGTGAGAATGCGCACCAGCGTGGTCTTGCCGGCGCCGTTGGGCCCCAGCAGACCGTGAATGGTGCCCGCCGCGACGTCGAGGCTCACGTCGTCGAGAGCCTGGACCTTGCCGTAGGCCTTCGACATGCCGCGCACGACGATCGCGTTCTGCCGCGCGCCAGGCGAGATTTGACGCTCCGGCGCTTCGCGCACTTGGACCAAGGCCCACCCTCCTGGAATGGGGCGCCCACGTCGTCACATGCCGTGCGGGCGAGTTCCCCATCCAGGTATAGCCGGGCGGAAGCCCGGCACCAAGCGCTCTTTCGCGCCGCAGCGCCTATCCGTCCGTGACGCGGAAGTTGACCTGGTGCCAGCCCTCGGCGCCGTTCGGCGCCGGATTCCTCGGCCCCTTGGCCTGCAACTCGCCGTCGGAGTCGGTGGCGCGCACCCTGACAAAGTGCGAGCCCGGCGTGGCCTCGAACTCGCTCACCCACTGCACCCAGGTGTGCTTGCTGATCGGCGAAGAGAGCGTCGCTTCCTTCCACTCACCATCGCCGTCAATCTGCACTTCGACCTTGCTGATGCCGCGGTTCTGCGCCCACGCCACGCCCGCAATCGGCTGCAGACCCGGCGCGGTGTCGAACGAGAATGGCTTGGGCACGTCGATGCGGGATTGCGTCTTGATGGGCCCTTCCTTCGACCAGCCGCGCGGGATCCAGTAGCCGTCGAACCCTTCCCATGTGGTGAGCTCGATCTCCTGCAACCACTTCGTCGCGGAGACGTAGCCGTAGAGGCCCGAGACGACCAGGCGCGCCGGAAATCCATGCTTGAACGGCAGCGGTTCGCCGTTCATGCCGACGGCGACCAGCACGGGTCGTCCGTCGAACGCCACCTCGCGTGGAAAGCCGGCCGAAAAGCCGTCTACCGACCGGCCGACGATCTGGCTGGCTTCGTCCTTCACGCCGGCGCGATTGAGCACGTCGGCCAGCGGAATGCCCTGCCACTTGGCGTTGCCGATCAGATTCCCACCGACCTCGTTGGAAACGCAGCACAGCGTGACGTAGTCCTCTTCGGTAGCCAGGTCGAGCAGCTCGCGGTAAGTGAGGGAGTAGGGGCTGTCCACCAAGCCGGTGATCTTGAGCTCCCAGTCCTCCACGTCGACGCGCGGTATCGAGAACGCGGTGTCAATGCGGTAGAAGTCTCGATTCGGCGTGACAACCGGCGAGATGCCGCGCACGTCGAGCATGGTCTCCGACGGAAGCGATCCGGTGGCCGCCTCGACCTCGAGCGGCGTGGGCGTGCCGGTGGCGGCGGCTTCCGCCGCTGGAGTGGCCGCCGCCTCGGTCGCGGCCGGTGTGGCCGTTTCCGCGGCGCTCGCCGTTGCCACGGGAGCCGGAGTTGTCAGCGGGGCCGGGGTGGCGGCCGGGGCGGCCGTTGCCACCGGCGTTGGCGCCGGCGTTTCGACGGCAGCGGTGGCCGCCGGTGTTGATGCCGCAGCCACACGACTTCTCGCCGGCGGCAGCACGATGTCGTCGCGGCTGGCCACGGCGACCTTGGCGCCTTCAATCAGGTTGCGCCCGAGAACCCCGGTGACCACCGCGGCCAACGCAACCACCGCCCCACTTCCAAGAAAGACCCGTCGCTGTCGCTGGAACTGAAGGCCCGCCGCCTCGTCGCCGGCCATGGCCGCCGCCGGGTTTGCGCGGGTGAACCACAGGAGCGCGACGATGGCCACGCCCACGGAGATAGCCGCCGAGGCAACCCCATGGGCCGGCGTTGACTGGGCGTCAACGGCGTTCGCCACACCCGTGAGAATTCCGAACGCCACAAAGCCGGCCACGCCGATCGGCCGCGACCGCAGGGCCACGACTCCGAAGATGGACCCAAAGATCGCGCTGAGCACGACAAGGAAAATGACCAACGCCAGCTTGTCGCTGGTGCCGAACACGCTGATGGCAAACTCCTCCATCGCGCGCGGGCTCAGGTCGACGATCCGGCCGCTCATCGATACGAGGAGCGACGGCAAGCCGCCGAAGATTCCGGCGTAGAGCTCGCTCACGCCCACGGCCAGCAGCGCGGCCAGCAGCCCCGCCAGGCCGCCCCGCCCCCAGTAGCTCAACATGCGGGAGAACCTCCCGGCGCTTTCCTCAGCCATACCAAACTCCTATGCGACAAGCTCTCTCGACCATTGATACGTGAACGAGGCCATGCCGGTTGCCGAATTCTAGAGAGAATTTCATTGCGCGGGCTTTAAGCATGGATGGCAACACCCTCGTTCGCCAGTGCCGCTTCGACGCGACGTTGCCCCATTCTATGGCGTGCGCACCCAGCTCCAGAAGGGGTCCGTGGTGTAGCTCACGCTGGTCACGACCTGCCAAATCACGCGTTCGCGGGCGCTGCCTCACCGGCAGCCGGTAGCAGCGGAGGGAGCGCCAGCGCGTTGACACCGCCGAACCTGTTTGGCACGGTCGCAGCCGATGGTCAGAGCAGGATCGGGGACTCCCCATGTGGACGGCTGAGATCAACTACGCGGCCATGATCGTCGCGGCCCTTGTGCCCATCGCGGTCGGCTTCAACTGGTATTCGTTGCGGGTGTTCGGCAAGGCCTGGATGGCGCTGATCGGCAAGACCCAAGAGCAGATCGAGGCCGAGGGAAACATGGTGCGGGCGCTGGTCGTGAGCAACGTCGGCGCGCTGGTGACCTCGTATCTGCTGGCGCAGATCGTGGCCTTTACCGGAGCCGAGGGCTTCGGCGAGGGATTCGTGATCGGCATCTGGGGCGCGATTGGACTGGTGGCCACGGCGTTTGCCTCGTCCTACGTCTACGAGAACCGGCCCCGGAATCTCTATCTGATCAACGTGGGCTACCACGTGGTGACGCTGCCGATCATGGCCGGCATCCTGAGCGTGTGGAGCTAGGCGGCGCATAGTCCCATGAGCGGCGACCGCGTCGCCGGCCCGGTTCTTGTCACAGGCGGCGGCGGGCAGTTGGCGAGCTATCTGGCGCAACAGCTCCCGGCCGAATCGACGGTCGCGCTGACTCGCACCGAGTTGGACGTCACCGACGCCGCGGCGGTTGACCGCGCGTTCGCGAGTCACGCGCCGGCGGTGGTCATCAACACCGCCGCGTACAACCACGTGGACCAGGGCGAGACCGACTTCGCTCGCGCGTTCCGGGTCAACGCCGGCGGCCCCCTGACCCTGGCCCGGGCCTGCGCCTCAGCCGGCGCGACGCTGGTCCACGTGAGCACCGATTACGTCTTCGGCGGCCAGTCGGCCCGAGAGCCGCTGTCCGAGGACGCGCTGCCGGCGCCCGTGAGCGTCTACGGCGCATCCAAGCTGGCCGGTGAGCACCTGGTTCGCGGCACGGGCGTCCGGCACCTGATCGTGCGTACCTGTGGCCTCTACGGCTCGCGCGGCTCGGCGATCAAGGGTGGGAATTTCGTCCGCACCATGCTCCGGCTGGCGCGGGAAGGCCGCGATCTCCGCGTCGTCAACGATCAGCACTGCACGCCATCCTATG
>DAOUKN010000234.1:0-5779 GCA_034421255.1 Chloroflexota bacterium
GAACTGCTTGATGATGCCGGCGAGGAAGGCGATCGGCACGACGACGCCGAAGTCGGCCGTCGTGAGCAGGCGATACAGCGCAATGTCGCCCGTGAACGACACGAGCTTCATGCCGCCCTCGCGCACGCCCAGCGCCACCACGCCGCGCACGGCTCGCTCGCCCAGCGTCGCGGACGACTCGCGTTCGGATGCTTCAGCCGTCATGTCACGGCCCTTGCCGGATTGGTCGGCTGAGCGTCTGCTCGTAGACGTCGATGAGCTGGGCCGTCGATCGCTCCCAGGTCATGGTCGCCGCGTGGGCTCGGCCGCCCGCCCCCAGGCGCCCGCGCTCGTCCGCGGAGGTCAACACCCGCAGGATTGCCGCCTCCAGGGCCGCCGTGTCGCCGGGCGTCACCAGCAGCCCAGTCTCGCCGTGCGCCACGATCTCCTCCGCCGGGGAGTCCAGCGAGCTGATCACGGGCGCGCCGCAGGCCCCGGCCTCCAGCAGCACCAGACCGAATCCTTCGAAGTCGCGTCCAACCGAGCGGTAGGGCATGACGACCACGCACGCACGGGCGTACCAGCGCACCAGCTCGTCGTGGCTCACGGCTCCGGTGAGGATCACGGCGTCGTCCAGGCCCAAGCCGTGGATGCGTTCACGGAGCCCTGCCACGAACGACGAGCCTGGCGCGTATGGCCCCACAATGACGAAGCGCGACCGCGGCAGGCGCGCGTGCACCGCGGAGAAGGCCTCCAGCGCCAGGTCGAACCCCTTGCGCGGCTTGGGCTCGCCGACCGCGAGCATCAATCCGGCCTCGCGCGCCGGCGGCGGGTCGGGGACGCCAAACTCATCCGTCCGCACGGCCAGCGGCACGACGGTGGTGTGCGTGAATCCCGTGTCCCGCCGCACTCGTTGCTCGGTATAGCGGCTGATGGCGATCAATCGCCGCGCGCGGCGCATGGCCAGGCGCAGCATGCGCGACTCCAGCCAGTCGCGGGTGGACGGGACCGAATAGGTGCCGACGAGCGACACAAACACGGGGCGGAGGCCGGCGGCGAGAGCAACGGCCGGGGCATAGGGTTCGACCATGCAGTGGACCGCGTCCACACCCCGCAGCGCGCGCCACAGGGGCCGGATGGTCCGGGCGAGCAGGCGGCCGAAGTGCGGCGTGCCGTCACGAAACGACGGAATCAGCGCGTGGTCGGGGTGGGCGCGCAGGTCGGCGAGCATCGTGCCGCCGGGCGTGACCAGTCGCACGTCGACGCCCGCCGCAATCAGCCCGCGCGCCAGCTCGCCCGCGTAGCGGCCCCACCCGTTGCTCGGGTCCAGCTCGTCGGCCACGATGGCCAGCTTCACCGCCGCTGCCTCCAAACGCTCAGCGCCAGCAGAGGCGCCAGAAGGCCCGTGGCGACCAGCGAGGCGGTCACGCCCGCCGCAAACCCGGGCGGCTCGAACCGCATGCTGATCTCGTGCGCGCCCGCTGGAAGCGCGAGACCGCGCGACACCATGTTGACGGTCAAGATCTCCGCCGGACGGCCGTTCACCTCGGCGCTCCAGCCGGGATTCGGTGCGTGGTTGAGCACCAGCAGGCCCGGCGCGGCCAGATCGACGCTTAGGTCGATGCGCTCCGGGCCGCGGACGATGGGGCCGATGACGTCGGAGCGGCTGGTGACCTCACCGGGCTCGATGCCGGGGTCGCGCGACGCAAACGCATGATCGGGTCGCTCCGCGAGCTGTTCGAGCAGGGACTCGGAGTCGTCGACGACGGACCAGCGTCGCGCGATCCAGGCCTCGGGGCGCCAGTTGTGAATCTCATAGACGTAGAGCGGCTGGTCCACGCCGGCCCATTCGGGCAGTGGGATTGCGCCCGCATGCATTTCACGCACTCCCTCAATCGGCAGCGGCACCCCCGACGTGATGTACCGGACGTTCGCCGCGGCGAGCGCGCCCAGTCGGGACTCCAGGATGTCGAGGCGGGCGGCGGCGTCGAGTGAGGCGTCGCTGGCGAAGCCGGGCACGATAGCGCTTTCACTGCCCACAAACGCTAGAAACTGCGCCGTGCTGCGCGGCATGAGGTCTTCGTAGCCGTCAATCGTCCGCAGCCCGCCGTCCAGCGCCAGGTTCGGGGCGCGAGTGGCGATGAGAAACACCCACTCGAGCAGGTCGCGCTGATCGCGCGACAGGCGATCGCCGGTCGCCGTCGACAGCTCGAACTTCTGGGCCAGGGGGCGATAGGAAATGAACCGGCTGTCGCGGTCGTCGGCGGCAACGGCCAGCAGCGGCGAGGGGCGGTCGTACCACTCGGCTGGCACCGTGGGAATGACGTGGCCGGGCGCCAACAGCAGATCGACCGCGAGCACGGCGCCAACGCCCATCTGCGCGTGCACGCCCCGCAGCGAGCCGCGCCGATACGCCCAGAGCAGCAACGCGCCGAGAACCGCGGTGACCAGCACCAGTCGAGGCGTGGGTCCCGCGAGGCTAAAGGCCGACTCGAGCCGCGCGTAGAGCTGGTCGAAGGTGCGGTAGTAGCGCTCTGCGGTCAGAAAGCGGTCCTCGGTTCCGACGATCACGCGGTCGATGTAGTCGTAGCCATAGGGCACGATCAAGAAGGCGAAGCCGGTGAGCGTGATCGTGGCGGCCAGGGTGCCCCCCGCGATGAGGCCGGCCAGCCAGGTCCAAGCGCGCACCAGCCAGCCAACGGCCCTCGCGGCCGCCAGGTCGGGCCGCGGCAGCAACTCAAAGCCGAAGGCCGCGAGGAAGGCCAGGCCGAATGTCGCCGGAATCCCGAACCGCGAGGGGTCGCGGAAGAAGCTGAACAACGGCAGTTTGTGCAGCAGCGGGAACCCGAGGCTGTAGGCGCCCATGGCCAGGACCCAGGTGACGACCACAAGCACGGCGAGAAAGCGCACGACGCGGCGCCGGCGCGCGGCCACGAGCGCGAGCAGGGCGATCACGGGCGTGAGAATCCCGAGATAGAGCAGCTCTTCGGCGTTGAGCGTCTCGTCGAACACGCGCGGGATCTCGAACGACGGGTAGAGATAGCCGAGCACCAGGTTCCAGGGCGGGATCGAGCCGACGGCCGCGGCTGTGTATTCCAGCCCCCCCGCGCGACCGGAAAGCGCGATGGTTTCAATGGTCGGCAGGAATCGCACGGCGCCCAGGGCCACGCCCAGGGCGACGGACGCGAGCAGCCAGGCGCCGACCTCGAGCGCGGGCGCCCGCCCGGCCTCGCGCCACGTCCAGGTGAGGCGAAACAGGGCATACACCAGCCAAACCGAGACGAAGAGCAAAGCGATCTCAGGAGACCCACCCAGACCCGCGATGCCGGTGATGACCGCGAGCCCGACCGCCCACGTCCGTCGTCCCTGCGCAATACGTTCGATGGCCAGCAGACCGGCGGGCAGCACGAAAAAGATGTCGGCCCAGTTGAGGAGGCGGGCCGTCGCGAACACAAACGGGCTGTAGGCGTAGAGAAAGGCGGCCAGAAACGCCCCGCGCCGCGACAGGCCCCACACGCGACCCAGCCCATAAGCCGAGGCCGCCGCCAACATCAGGCCGAGGGACGTCTCGATGAAATACGCCCGCAGCGGTTCGAACACGCGCAGCAGGCCCCAGGTCAGGGGATAGAACCAGCCAAACTCGGAAAACGCCACGGGAAATCCGCCGAGCACGCCGTCCATCCAGAGCGGAATCCGGCCCTCCGCGAGGCCTGCCGCCAACAGGCGGTATCGCGGCTGGAAGGTCAGGAGCAGGTCGAAATCGAGCCAGGCCTCGCCCGCAAACAGCACGCCCCGATACAGGATGAGAAGCGGTGCGAGCAGGCCGACAGCCACCAGCAGCCGGTGCCAGCCGGCGCCGGCATGCTCCAAGCGCTCGGCCGCTCGCCCGAGCCGAGCGGCGGCGCGCGTCAGACCGGTTGCGGCAGGTCGAGGAATTCCACGATCCCGGCCGCGCGTCGATTCCACGTGCAGTCCGCTACCTCATTCCGGGCCGTGCGCGCCAGGCGTGCGGCGAGCTCATGGTCGCTCAAGAGGCGCTCGATGGCGGCGGCGAGCGCTGCATTATCGTCGGGAGGCACGAGCAACGCGTTGTGCTCATGGCGCAGCACCTCGCGCAGCGACGGCAGATCGCTGGCCACGATGGGCACTCCGGCCGCCATGTACTCGAACATCTTCAGCGGCGAGGTGTGCTCGCGCGCGATGATCGTGGCGCCGCTGAAGGGGATCACCGCCACGTCGGCCGCGGCAAGGAAGCGCCGCGCCTCGGCCGGTGGGCGATGGCCAGTCGTCCGCACGTTGCGCCTGGCGCCGGCAAGCCGGCGCACCCGGTCGAGGTCCGGCGGCACGCCGCCGACGATGGCGACCTGCACGGACTCGGGCAGATGCGTCGCGGCGGCGATGAGCGTGTCGACGCCCTTCCACGCGTAGAGATGGCCCACGTAACAGACGAGCGGCGTGTCTGGCGCGAGATCCAGCGACTGGCGGGCCGTGGACCGCGGTTCGAGGTCGAATGCGGCGGCGGGGGCGGCGTCATGCGCCACGAGCACGCGCTCTGGAGGCAGTCCGCGTTCCAGGTACCACCGGCGCAGCGCGGACGAGATGACCACGATGCGGTCCACCCGGCGCGCGGCCCACAGGTGCAGCCGCTGCGACGGCGCGGACCGCGGCAGCGTGTGGCATTCGAAGCACGTGCGGACCTTGGCCCGTCGGCGCAGCGTCGTCAGCGTCAGCGGAAACAGGTCGCGGCTGTAGACCACGTCGCCGCGGAGTCGCCGCATGAGCACCAGCGCGCTGAGCGTAAACGTCGTGAGCTGGATCAGGTGGGCCAGCAGCGGGATGGGACCGCGGCTGAATGCGGGCCAATCGACCGTGACGCGTTTGATCAGATCAATGCAGGGCAGGCCGATGAGCGCGAAGGCGGGCGCGACGCCGAAGTAGGCAAAAGGGTCGCTGATGCGCAGCATGGCGTCGGTGTTGGCGCGGCGGGCATGGAGTAACAGCACCTCCAGACCCTGCGCCGCGAACGCTTCGGCCATGTGCATGATCTGCAGCGGGTGCGCTTTCTCGCTGGGTATGCGCGCATTGGCGAGGAAGATGAGACGCACGGTGATCGACCTCAGATCTCGTAGCGGATCGACGCCGTGACGCCGGCGCCCAGCGGTCCAAATTGCACCTGGTTGTCCTCGACGCGCCAGCCGGTCGGGGCATCGACCTCGAACCATTCAATGGCCCCTGGGTAGCGGTAGGCAAGTCCCGCGATCGGCTGCGCGATGCGCACGGCGTCGGCGACCTGCAAGCGGTCCCCGTTCCAGCGATAGCTGCGCTCGGTTTCCAGAGCCGGATGCGGCTGGCCGTCCACGGTCGCCAAGCCTGAGGCGATCAGCACACCGTCGTCTTCCAGGGTGACCTCGCCGCCGAGCGCGTGGATCGAGGCAAACTGGTTCGCGGCCGCCCACGCGGGCGGGCCGAGGAAGCGATAGATCATCCGCAGGGCGTGCCAACGGCGGCCGGCGCGCCAGTGCATTCGCGCAAGGCGCAGGCGGAACCACGCGTCGGCGTCAAGGGGGGCTGGCGGCGCCTTGGTTGCGGCGGCCAGGAACCATGTGCCCTCGGGCACCCAGGGCTCACAGACCGGCGCGAGGGCATTGGCCCAGCCGCGCTCCGCATCGCCGACGTAGACCAGGCCGCCACCGCCGATCCGAGCCCCGGCCAGGCCGTTCGCGCGCTCCTTGCGGACGCGCACGATGGCGCAGGCGCGGCGGGTCTGGAGGCGCACCACGCCGGCGCCGCCGATCCACCG
>DAOUKN010000235.1:0-10463 GCA_034421255.1 Chloroflexota bacterium
GGGCAGCACAACGTCGGCGATCTGCGCCGTCTCGGTCATGAAGATGTCCTGCACCGCCAGGAAGTCGATGTGGTTGAAATGCTCGCGAGCGGCGTTGAGGTCGGGGTCCGACATGAGCGGGTTCTCGCCCATGATGAACATGGCCCGCAGATCGCCGCGCCCCACGGCATCGGCGATCTCCATGGTCGTGAGCCCCTGGGCGGCGGGCAGCGCCACGCCCCAGGCCTTCTCGAAGACGCCGCGGATTCGCGCGTCCTCGACCGACCGGTAGTCGGTGAGAAACATGGGAATGGCGCCCACGTCGCTGGTGCCCTGGACGTTGTTCTGGCCGCGCAGGGGATTGAGGCCGGTGCCGCGCCGGCCCACGTTGCCGGTGGCCAGGGCGAGATTGATGAGCGTGAGGCAAGCGTCGGTGCCGTGCGTCTGCTCGGAGATGCCCACGCCCCAGTAGAAGGCCGATTTTCCGGCCTCGCCGATGATGCGGGCGGCCCGCTCGATGTCCGCCGCCGGAATGCCGGTGAGCGCCTCCTGCCGCTCGGGCGTCCACTCACGGACCGACTCGGCGACCGCGTCGAAGTCGTTCACGCGCGCGGCGATGAACTCCTCGTCCACGAGTCCGTCGCGGATCACGACGTGCAGGAGGGCGTTGTACATGGGCACGTCGGTGCCGGTGCGGAACTGCAGGTGCACGTCGGCCCAGCGGGTGAGCTCGATGGCGCGCGGGTCGGCCACGATGAGCCGCGCCCCGTCACGCACGGCGGCCTTCATCTTGAGAGCCGTGATGGGATGAGTTTCGGTGGTGTTCGAACCCGTGACGAAAATCACGTCGTTTTCGGCGATCTCATCGAGCGAATTGGTGAAGGCACCGGTGCCCATGGCCAAGTCGAGCGCCGCAACCGACGAGGCGTGGCAGAGCCGGGTGCAGTTGTCGATGTTGTTGGTTTGCAGGGCCGCGCGGGTGAACTTCTGGAGCAGGTAGTTCTCCTCGTTGGTGCACTTGGAGGACGCATAGACCGCCACCGAGTCGGGGCCATTCGAGTCGCGGTGGTGCGCCAGCCGCTGCGCAGTCAGATCGAGGGCCTCGTCCCAGCTCGCGCGCCGCCAGCGGCCCTCGCCGCGGGCGCCGACTCGAATGAGGGGATGCGTGAGACGGTCCTCGTGCTGCGCGTAGTCCCAGCCGTAGCGGCCCTTGACGCAGAGCCAGCCCTGGTTGACCGGGTGATCGTCGGGCGAGTCCACGTGGGTGATAGCTCCATCGCGGACGTGCGCCGTGAGCCCGCAGCCAACGCCGCAGAATGAGCAGGTGGTCTCAACGACGCGGTCGTCGGTGAGTAGGCCGCGCCTTTCGGCTTCCCAGTGAGCGCGCCCCTTGAGCGCGCCGCTGGGGCACACCTGCACGCAGTTGCCGCAGTAGACGCAGGTGGTGTCCATCATGCCGTCGTACTCGGACGTGCCCACGCGGACCTCGAACCCGCGCTCCGCCGGCTCGATGGCGAAGGTGAACTGCACCTGGTCGCCGCAGACGTCGACGCAGCGCCAGCACATGACGCACTTGTTGTAGTCGCGGATGTAGTAGGGGTTGTCGACGTAGATGGGAAACGGCTCGCGCTCGGCGGCGGTGCCGACCGCGAGGCCATACTCGGCGCAGAGGTCCTCCAGCTCGGGCGCTTCGCTCAGATCGACGCCGCCGAGGAGCAGGCGCAACGACCCGCGGCGCGACGCGAGCACGTTGTGGCTTTGCGTGTAGACGACCTGGCCGGATTCGGCCTTGGCGCGGCACGACGGCAACAGCTTGGACGCCTGGCGGTCGGGAGCGCCGGGCGGCGGTTCGGCGTCGGCGCCGTCGGGGCTGAGCGATTGCTCCACCACGCACAGGCGGCAGTTGGCCGAGGCCGCCATGTTGGGGTGAAAGCAGAGCGTGGGGACCTCGGCGCCGGCCGCGGATGCCGCATCCAGCAGCGTCGCGCCAGGCGAAACCGACACAGGTCGCCCGTCGATCGTGAGGCTGATGTCCTCGACCGGCACTGCCAATCTCCCGCACCCCTGTAACAACAGATTACGCCAGGAAAGGCAATGGTCACTGCTTGCGGGGCGGTGGTCCTTCGGGCGGCTCTCGAAAGAGGAGCCGGAAGACGTATGCCAGCCAGGCGAGAGAGACCAGGATCACAGGCGGAACGAGCACGGCAAGCAGCAGGCCGGCGTCGACGGCCGCCATGCCGCCGGCGTCGGGCGCGGCGCCTGAAGGACCTGCGCACGTGGCCCCCATCAGCACGGTGAGCAGAAGCGCGGCGAGTGCCGCAGACGCCCGCACCGAGGAGGAACCCGCCACGCTACGACCGTTGATCAGCCAGCCGCGCCAGGAGATTGGCGAGATGCCGCAGCGGGCCGCGGTCCATCGCGGCATCGAGCGCCAGCGAGACGATGGACACGCCGACGAGCGCCCATCCGAGCGGATAGGACTCCGTGACGACGAACACCGCCCCCGCCAGCGCCACGGCGCCGGTCAAGGCGTCGGCGCGATCGAACGTCACCCGAGGCTCGGGCGCGCATGGGCGCTGCGTGGGCGCGACGAGCCACCGGTGCAGGGCGCGCGGCAGGCTGAGGCGCGGGCTCACCGATCCCGTCAACTGGACAAGCACGCCGATGAGCGTGAGCCAGGGGGCCACCGCGGTGCTTGCCACGGCGATGGCGAGCGCATACCACGCCGCCAGCACGCCCTGGTGAAAGCGGCGCTCGGCGCGGTCGGCGGTCGCGACGTTGCCAGGCGCGTCGGGCGGCCGTCCGTCGGGGGTCACGTCGTCATTCGCTCTGCTCGGCGTCGTCGGTTTCCGCCGCCGGCGCATGCCGCGTCACCGGCTGGGCCATGAAGTCGACGCTCGCCAGCAACACTAGCCAGGTGGTGAGGCGTACGATCCACACCGTGGAGCGTTTGTCGAGGTTGAGCCGTTCGCTCAAGTCACGCCGCAGAATCCGCCGCGCAGGCGCCAGCGCCAATAGGGTGAGCCCGAGGATGATGACGATTTGGACGACGCCGAGTAGCGTGAGGGTCTTTCCGTCGATTTCGGTGATTGGTGCGGTGAGCGCGTCCAAGTCTTGTTGCCAAAGGTCCACGAGCGACTTCCCACACGCTTGGTGTCCCGGTAGCCGAGTCGAATGGTAGCCGCTGCCGGTCGGCGTATAGCCCGGGGAGGACCGCCGGCTCTGGCGGCCATCGCCTCGGGCGCGCTCTGTGCCGCGAGCTTTCCGCCGCTCTCGTGGACGGCGCTCGGGTTCGTTGCCTGGGTGCCGCTGATGCTGGCGGTGCACGCGCTCGGTCGCTCGAATGCGGCGGCGCGCGTGCTGGCGGGACTCGGCTGCGGCACTCTCTTCGGTCTCCTGGCGCTGAGCATCGATCCGCCGGAGGTGATCACGGGCGCCGCGTGGATTGGGGTGAGCGCGGCGGTGGCGGCGGCGTTCGGCCTCGTGGCGGGGCTGCTGGCCCTGCCGGTGCTGACGCCGCGCCTGCATGCGGCGCTGCGAGGCTGGGGAGTCGTGTGGCTGCCGGCGCTGGTGTGGGCGGGCGTCGAGTACCTGCGGCTGGTGACGACGGCCGGCCACCAGTGGGGCATGACCGCCACCGCGCAGATCGACGTCGCGCCGTTGCGGGCGTTCCTGCCGCTGGCCGGCATGTGGCCGGTCGCGATCATCGTGATGGCCACCAACGGCGCCATCGTGGCGCTAATCCTGGTCGCGCGGGGACGATGGACCGGATCGCGGCGGGCGCTGGGCTGGACCGTGGGCGCGGTGGCTGGAGCCTGGGTCCTTGGCGGAATCCTGGCCCTGCTGCCGTCGCCGGCGCCAACCGGCACGCTGCGCGCCGCGGTAGTGCAGCCGGGCGAGCACGTGCCGGACCATCCGCACACGCGGCCACTGATCGTCCGCCGGCAGTACGCCGAGCTCACCGAGGTCATCACGGCGCTGCATGGGCCGCCCACGGTCGCGGCGCAGGGCGCGCAGCTGGTGGTATGGCCCGAGGCGTCCGGCTGGGTGGATCCCCTGACGTCGACCGGGCAGGCGCTGGCGCGGCAGGTGGCCGACGTGGCGACGCGGTCAGGCGCGACGATCGTGTGGCCCTATTTCATTCGCATCGACACCGATCACACCCGCAACGAAGCGGTGCTGGTCACTCCGGATGGCCGACTCTCGGCTCCCACGACCAAGGCGCACCCGGTCTGGGTGATCGGCGAGCGCAGCATCACCGAAGGGCTGCACCCGGTCTATGCGGTCGACGGCGTGGCCGTGGCGCTGGCCCTGGGGCCGGACGGCAGCTACACGGACGCGCTGGCGCGATTGGCCCGGGACGGCGCCCAGGTGGTGGCGGTGCCGACGCACGATTGGGCCGCATACGCCGGCACGCAGTTGGCGCACCTTCGGGTGCGAGCGGCGGAGCACCGTCTGGCGATTGTCAAAGCCGACTGGCGCTACGGGTCGGCGATCGTTTCACCGGATGGGAGCATCGTCGCGGCCACGCCCCTCGCCACCCAGTTGGAAACCATGCTGGTCGCCGACGTGGCGGTCACGACGCCGGGATCTCCCTATAGCGTCAGCGGGGACTGGTTGGGGGTGGTGAGCCTCGTCGTTGCCGTGGGAGCGGTTGCGGCTGCGCTGGTCGCGGGGCGCGTCGGTCGCCGGCGTTCGAGCTAGCGCCGCGCGGGGATGGCGCCGGCGCCGCCGGAGAAGGCGCTCAGGGCGACCGCCGCGAGGATCACGGTGACCACCACGGGGTGCCAGCCGAGCGTCTCCAGGGTTGCGGTATAGACCGCGGCCGCGTGCAGCAGTCCGGCGCTCATCAGGTAGACGCCGAGGCGATCGGTCAGCCAGCCCTTGGCGAGCAAATACGCCGTGCCCAGGTGAAGGCCGATCCAGAGCCACTGCTGGACGATCGGAAAGACCAGGTCGCCGCCCACCGGGAGTTGCTGGATGGCGGGCGAGAGCGAGGCGTTGGCGCCAAACAGGGCGAAGCCGAGCGCGGGAGCCGCGGCGGCGGTTGTGACCGCGCGCGGCTCACGCGAGTAGGCCATCGCGAAGAGCACCACCAGCATCAGGACGAGCTTGACCATCTCCTGGGCATAACCGGCGATCAGCGCTTCGACGACGCCGGTGAGCGGCCGGGCGTCGTCAACGCGAGCGGGGTCGATGTTCTGCGTGATCAGGTCCATCACGGCGACCGTGGGCTCACCGCGCACCCACACCTGGGCGACGGCGTAGACGGCGGCTCCGGCGACGAACCCGAACCACGCCGCCGGGCGGTCCGGCGCGAGCGGCGGCCCGAGCCTCGACCAAAAGAGGCCGAAGGCCAGCACGGCCACCACGGCCACGGGGTGGGGCAGGAAGAAATAGGGCGCGAGCACGGCTTGCTGCTCGGTGAGCCACTCCATGCGGCTAGCTAGCGGGGGCGGCGATCCGCCGGATGCTTGGTACCATGGCGGCGATTGGCGGGTGCGGCGGCCGAGCGGTTGCCGTGCCCGCGCGACTGTTTACAACGCAAGCGAACGGGTGCGCCTTTCGCGGGTCGGTGGGTGAGCGGCTAATACCACCGGACTGTAAATCCGGCGCCTTTACGGCTACGTAGGTTCGAATCCTACCCGGCCCACCGCCACCGTGGCGTCGGATACCATGGTCGGCGGCGCGCCCGCAACGCTGGTCCCGTGGTGCAGTGGCCTAGCATATCTCCCTGTCAAGGAGAAGATCGCCGGTTCGAATCCGGTCGGGACCGCCACAAATGCCCGTTGCGGGCCTGCCATGGGCCCATAGCTCAGCGGTCAGAGCAGCCGGCTCATAACCGGCCAGTCCCTGGTTCGAATCCAGGTGGGCCCACCAGTTGCTCGCTGAGGGTTGCGGGGACTCGAGCTCTTGAGCCGAAGCGTACGGCTGAGTCTGCCGAGGGCAATGGCCGCTCTCGTCGGCCCCGTTCCCGATCGGTTAGGTGCGAGGGTTTCCCACCGATTGGTCCACATGGGACCAGCCTGAGGTTCAACGAATCAGGCTTGGCGTGACACGAGCCCGATAGCTTCCGCGGCTTGCGAGGGGCGCCACTTGGGGCTAGGACGTTACTCCTCGGCGTACCCCATGATCAGGTCGCGCAGGGTCACCCGGCCGAGAGCATTCCGCTGGCGGTCGACAACCACGGCACGTGATCGATCGAAGCGTACGAGCAGGCGCACCGCGTACTTAGCGAGCATGTCATCCGGCATCATCAACAGCGGTTTGGACATGATCTCGTAGACGTTAACCCGCTTGGGAGAGCGGTTGTTCGCGATCACTTCGCGCGCAATGTCACCGACCGTTATTACCCCCAGCTCGTCGTCACTGTTACGTCGGTTGACGACCAGGGAATCGACCTCGTGCCGCTTCATCAACGCCATCGCCTGGGCCACGGTCGCGAGCCCATCAATCGTGTGCATCTCCGTGACCATGAGATCTCTTACCCGTATGGAGATTTCCTCGGTCATATCTCGGCCTCCACCTTCTCCAGGATCGTGGGCAATTGCGTCGCCAGGCCCACCGCATCCTCAATCGGCACCTGGAAGGCGATGCCGGCGCCTGGCTCGGAATCCAAACGTCCGGCGTCGCGGATACGCTCCAGGATTTCGCGCGAACGCGTGTCGACCACGAGGAACAGCACGACGTCGCGCTTGGCGGACAGGTCGAGGCCGAAGAAAGTCTTTTCGGGCCTGAGGCCACCGCCCCTTACGCTGGTAATGATCGTGTCGCCGGTTGCACCGGCTGACCGCGCCGCTTCCACCACTGCGTCAGTCTTATCGTCGCTCACCAGGGCGACAATTAACTTCAGCTTCACCGCTCAATCCTCCTCACGAAGATTCGACTTTCGCCTGCGGCCCAGCCACGACGCAACCATAGCGTATCCCAGGACGGACATGATTGGGAAGACGCTGGCGAAAGCGATGAGTCCAAATCCATCTATCAGCGGACTGCGACCAGGAACATTCGAGGCAAGACCCAGCCCGAGTGCAGCAACCACAGGCACGGTGACGGTCGACGTGGTGACGCCGCCGCTGTCGTAGGCAAGCGGGACGATGGTCTTGCTGGACCGGAACGTTTGCAACATCACGACGACGTAGGCGGCAATGATGTACCACGGCAGGGGTGTGCCGGTGACGATGCGCACGCAGCCCAGCGCCACGCCCACGGCCACGCCGAAGGCCACGGCCAGCCTCAGCCCCCAGGCGTGAACCGCGCCGCCAGACACCTCGCGGGCCTTCAGCGCCACCGCAACGAGCGAGGGCTCGGCCACCGTCGTCGCGAAGCCGATCGCGTCGGCAAACGCGTAGATCGGCAGGTAGTCCTGCCAGTCCACGCCGTCGCTCAACCTCTCTAACCCTATGGTCTCCGGCGCAGTGAGTTGCCGCGCCATCGTGCTGCCGATCGGAAATAGCGCGTACTCCAAACCTATGAGAAACAGGGTAAGCCCCAACAGTACCAAGATGGAGCCGGTTGCAATCTGCCGCAGGTTGGCCGGCTTGCGGCGCAGAACCGCAGCCTGGAACACAAGGAGAATCACGACGATGGGCGCTACGTCGAGAACCGTTGACAGCATGGCATCGGCGAACGTGCGCGCGAAGTCGCCCATTACGTCACGATCCCGTAGCCGAGCACGCCAACCATGGGAGTCAGGCTGGCGAATGCGATGAGACCGAATCCATCGACCATCGGGTTCCGTCCTCGGATGGTCGTGGCCAATCCGACGCCCAGCGCCGTCACGAGCGGCACCGTGACGGTGCTGGTGGTCACGCCGCCTGAGTCGTAGGCCACCCCGACGATCTCGGCGGGCGCGAACAAGGTCATGGCGGCGACCATCAGATATCCACCGATGATCAGCCTATGTATCGGCCAGCCTTTCAGGATGCGCAGGACACCCACCAAAAGCGCCACTCCCACGGATACGGCAACGACCATCCGCAGCTGGAAGGCATATGAGCCGCGCGCCTGTTCGCCATCGACGATGGCGCCGGCTTCCGCGGCAACGTCGGCGGCCTCGGCGGCTACGGCGATCAGGGCGGGTTCGGCTACGGTCGTACCGAAGCCCAAGCAGAAAGCGAAGGCAAGCACCGCGGATACGCTGCCTTTTTGGCCGAAGCTTTGAGCAATCCCCTCCCCCAGAGGGAAGAGTCCGCTTTGCAGTCCCTGAATGAATAGCGTCAAGCCACCGATGACGCAGAGCAACCCGACGATGACACCCAGCAGGTCGGGAAAGGGTTGCCGCAACACCACGATCTGGAAGAAGGCGATGACGATGACGATGGGAGCCAAGTCGCGCAGAGCGCCGACCGTCAATGCGGCGAAATGGGCCACGCCTCTTGATCGCTCCTAAGGATTCGTGAGGGGCTAGTAGCGAAGATAAGGGGCTTCATGGGGCCGGTCAAGGCGCCAGACCGGGCCAACGCTTCGCCAAGACTTCCGATAGGCGAGACGCTTCCGGCACGGATGGGACGACTGTTCATCTAGGGAATTTCCCACCGGATAGTTCGCGGTTCAGAGGACGATAACCCACCGGATCACTTCATTGAATTCCTTCGTGATTGATGGAATATAATCTTAGATGATGCGCAATAGCAAATCCCTCACACTCAATCGTCGATAGGCACTCGATAAGGACCGGAGATTCCAAGATTTGGAGGATGTCGCACGGAGCATTAGCGAGGGGTCATTCAACAGAAGGTGACACTGTATAATTCCAGTCGGTCGGAGCAGCCGGCTCATGACCGGCCGGTCCCTGGTTCGAATCCAGGTGGGCCCACCGGATTGAGCAGCGTTTTGGAGCTTTCGCCGATTTCAGCATCGCGGTCCTGTCTTGCTCCCGTCCGACGTGTTCATGCTGGCGGCCGTCGCGAAGCAGTAGAATCTTCCTGTTGAGAGGCGAGCGGATGAGAGAGACGGAAACCCCGACGAACGCGAAAAGAGATAGGGCTGCCGGGCTCCCGCGCCCACCGCGCGATGAAACGGCCCGCCTTGGCAAGGAGGTCTACGAGCGGGACATCCGACGTCTGGTCGAGGCCGGCCACCACGGAGAAGTCGTCGCCATTGACGTGGAGAGCGGTAGCTATGCCCTCGGCGAGAATGCCATTGCCGCATCCGAGAGCCTTCGGCGCCACTATCCGGACGCCCAGATCTGGCTGATGCGGGTGGGGCATCGGACGCTGTATCGCTTCGGGGGCGGCTCCCTGCGGAGGACCGGTTGATCGAGGGCTTCGTGAACGCCAACCTCGAAGCCGTCGTAGCCATTCACTTGCAGGGTCCGGCGGGGCAGACGCAGGAAGTCGAGGCCGTGATAGACACCGGATTCAACGGCTACTTGGCCTTGCCGCCGGCGATTGTGACGGACTTGGGGCTGCCTGTGGTGGGTGAAGCTGAGGCGGTTCTCGCCGATGGCGGCGAGGCTGTCTTCGATGTGTACGGCGTCACGGTGGTCTGGGACGACCAACCGAGACTTGTCGAAAGCGGAGCAGTGGGCATTGAACCGTTGGTGGGCATGGCCCTGCTGGACAGGCATGATCTGAACATCGAAGTCGAGAACGGGGGACGCGTTGTCATACGGGCCAGGACATAGCCCGAGAAGGTGGGCCCGAGGCGCCGGGTAGGCCTTCAGTCTGCCGAGCCGGATCTCAAGAGCGGTTCTGTCTATCGTCACGAGGAGGACCAGCCGATTGCCCGCGTCGTTCCCCATGAGAGCCACGGTCAAACTCGGCGAGATTCCTCGGTGCGCTACTGCCCGTCTTCGCAGATCACCATGTGGGAGCCGTCGGCGTTGGTGTGCACCGCGTTGGACGTACCCGCGAGGTCAAAAGCCAGCTTGAAGCCTGGAGTGATGACCTGGGCGTAGCCCATGCCCTCTTTCGGGCATCCCAGGCTGGCGTCGGACCAACTCACTTCCTCGGAGCTCTCGAGCTTGAAATCCCCCTCGTCCACTTCCAACTCGTCCGCCAGAAGCTTCCGCGCCGCCGTCTCTATATTCCCCAGGGACAGACTCGTTGGCCGCCGGCGCCGCCGTTGCCGTCTCCGGAGCCCCCTGCTCGTCACCGTTGCCACCGCAGGCCGCCACGGCCAGGGCAATCGCCGCCGCAAGCACTATGCGGGGCATGAATCTCGACAGAGTCGACCGAATTGGCCTCCACCCTCCCTTGGATTCCAAAAGGGTCTGCAACGCTTCCAGCCTCATCGGTGGCAGCTTAAGTCGAGTGCGTCCACTTCAAGGAGCGGCGCGGGATTCCAGCAGTGGGCGATTTCAACATCCAAGCGCCGCAAGGTGACCCAGCATCGGCGGGCACCCTCGATTGGTCGGTTGACTTGCGGGGATGGATTCCCGCCTGCGGAGACCTTTGCATAAATCGGGGGGCGGGGCGGACCATGGGGCGTCGCCAGGCGGAGGATTGAGGAGCGGGCGTATGCACCGGGATATGGGCCGA
>DAOUKN010000236.1:0-3480 GCA_034421255.1 Chloroflexota bacterium
ACCCTCGTCAGGTTTTGGGCCGAGCGGGCGTACGGCGAGGTGATGATCCGCACGGCGGGCCCGCGCCGCATGCGGCACCTGGAGCAACGGCTGGCCAACGACGACCACCTGCCCGAGCTTGTGCGCCAAGCCCGCGAAGAGATGAGCGAGCCGTCGCGCAGCTAGCCCCGGGGCACGGTGTGCCTGACAGGATGATCCACCGAGGCCTCGGCCCATGGGATCCGGGGGTCGTCGATGGACCATGAGGCGTGGAATCGGCTCTACACCGGCGCGGACCCCGATCCGGGCACGGGCACCGAGGGGCTCTTTCTGGCTGCCGCCGCCGAACTCGATCCGGGCCACGCGCTCGACCTCGGGTGCGGGCCTGGGGCGCTCGCGCTTGGGCTGGCCGGGCATGGCTGGCGCGTCACTGGCGTGGACTTCGCCGAGGCCGCCATCGATCTGGCCCGCGCCGCCGCACGCGAACACGACCTCACGGCAACGTTTGTCGTCGCCGATGCCGCGCAGTGGCGCCCGCCTCGACTATTCGATCTCGTCATCAGTGCCTACGCCCTGCCGCCCAAGGGGCCGGATCGAGACGCCGTCCTCGCCACGGCCACAAGCGCGCTCGATGCCGGCGGTACGCTCATCGTGGCGGAGTGGGAGCGCGGCATGGCGGCGGAGTGGCGCTTCACCACGGCGGATTCCCTGGCCTCCGTCGATGAAGTCGTCGCGGCCCTGGCCGGACTCGTCATCGAACGGGCGGAAGTGGTCGATGTCGAGATGCACCATTCGCTGGCGAAGAGCGTATTCGTGCAGGCGCACAGGCGCGTGTAGCCATCGAGCGGCAACGCCACAGTTCCTTCAATCCGTCAACGCTCCCCAACGAGTCTTCGGCAAGCGCCGCGACCTCCGGATAGGCTGTCATTGCTGCCGCGGCGCGGGCGCAGCGACATGACTGCATGGGTGAAGCAATGACAAAGACGATCCCCGGCGACCACGAATGCTTCAGCGAGGACTGGCGGCGCACCGACCCTGACCTGGTGCTCTATCTGCCCAAGGAGCCCTCGTACTGGATCGAGGCGGTGGACCACGTGCTGGTGGACGTCACCCCCGGGGGCGACCTGCTGGCGATTTTCGCCCTGGCGAGCCAGCCGCACGGAGCGGATTACCGGGTCGCCTACTCACGCAGCGCCGACGGCGGCCGGACGTGGTCGCCCGTGGGCGTCATCGACGGCCCCGGCGACAAGCCGGGACAGGTGAGCGCCTTCGGGTTCCCCATCATCAGCCGACAGGGTCGGATCTATTGCTACTACAACCACGGCCGGGCCATCGGCGACAGCTATCAGACCAGCTTCCTGCGCTGCAAGTACTCCGACGACGACGGCCGAACCTGGATCGACGGGGACGTCGTGATTCCGTACCGCTCCAGCGCCAACGACCACCCGGACCGCTCTATCGGCGCCAACTGCGTGGTCTGGCAAAAGCCCATCCGCGACGCGCGGGACCGTCCCATCATCGGCTTCACCCGCTGGACGAACTCGTACGTGAAAGTGGCGCGCCGCGAGGACGACTTCACCATGTCCCGTCGCGACAGCCAGGCCGAGTTCATGCGGTTCGAGAACATCGACGAGTCACCGCATCCGCGTGACGTGCAGATCACGTGGCTGCAGGACGACGACACGGCCATTCGCGTGCCCGTGCCCTACGAGCCCGAGGCCTCGCGCAACTATTCCTATTGCGAGGAGCCGAGCGCGGTGCTGCTGCCGGACGGCCGGCTCTTCACGGTGGCGCGCACGGCGACGGGTCAGATCTGGTACACGGTTTCGACCGACGATGGCGTCACCTGGCGTCTGACGGAACCGCTGCGCAACCGGGACGACGGGTCGCCCATGCTCAATCCGGTGTCCCCGTGTCCGATCTTCGCGCTGGACGATGGACGGTTCCTGCTCATGCTGCAGAACCATGACGGCCACGGATATGGCGGTCGCGGGCCCCGCGACTTTCATGCGCGGCGCCCGCAGTTCATCGCCGTGGGTGAGTTTCGACCCAACGCCCACCAGCCGATCTGGTTCAGCCAGCCGCAGTTGCTGTTCGACACCCAGAACATCGGAGTCTTTCCGTTCTATATGAAGTGGCTGTCGATGTACGCGAGCGTCACCGAGCACCAGGGCGAGCGCATCCTGTGGTACGCCGACCGCAAGATCTTTGGCCTGGGCCGCTACATCACGGATGACCTGCTGGCGCCCATGGAAGCGCCGTCGGCCTAGCGGCCACGCCGTCGCGGCCGCTGCTACGATTGCCGCCCGACGTCCCGCAGGTTGCGCGGGTCTTCCCGAGATTGAGACGGCTCCATGGCGATTGAGGTCAGTCCGATTTCGCCCGCCCTGGGCGCCGAGATTACAGGCGCCGATTTGACGCAGCCGGACGACGACGAGCAGTTCGAGATCATTCACCAGGCGCTGCTGGACCACAACGTGGTCGTCATTCGCGATCAGCAAATCTCGCCGGCGGACCACGCGGCGTTCAGCGGACGGTTCGGCGTGCTCGAGCTCCACGTGCTGAACCAGTTCCTTTTACCCGAGCAGCCCGAGGTCCTGGTGCTTTCCAACAAACAGGTGAACGGCGTGCCCGTCGGGCTGCAAGACGCGGGCCGCGAGTGGCATAGCGACCTCTCCTATATGCGACTCCCCTCGCTGGGCTCGTTGCTGTACGCGTTGGAGATTCCGCCGACCGGCGGCGACACGCTCTACGCCAACCTCTATTCGGCCTACGAGGCGCTGTCGCCGGAGATGAAGGAACGAATCGACGGGCTCCGCCTGCGGCACTCCTACGCCGACTTCATCAATCGCCGGTTTCAGGAATCGGCGATGGAGCGGCCCACCCTGACGGCGGAGCAGGCGGCCAAGGTGCCCACGGCCGTACATCCGCTGGTGCGCACGCATCCTGAAACCGATCGCAAGGCGCTGTACGTGAGCCCGTCGCTCGTCGCCGGCATCGACGGCATGGACAACGCCGAGGGCCAGGAGCTGCTGCAAGAGCTCAACAACCACGCCACGCAGCCCGAGTTCGTCTACCGGCACGTGTGGCGGCTCCACGACATCGTGTTCTGGGACAACCGCTGCACGCTGCACCAGGCCACCGGATTCGACCCGAAATACACGCGCCACATGCATCGCACCACGATTCAGGGCGATCTGCCGGTCTAGCCGGCTGCCGGGTGCATCACGCGTGAGCACCGCGTCCGAGGGATCGGGTCGAGCCGTCAATCCCATCTACCGCTACACCGCCGCCAACCGCGTCGCCTGGGACGCGATTGCCGACATGCGACAGAAGTCCCGGCCGCAGGCCGAGTTCTTCGCCGAGGGCGGGTGCATGCTCGCAAAGTCCGAGCGCCGGGCCGCCGGCGACGTGCATGGGCTGCGTCTCTGCCACCTGCAATGCGCAACGGGTGAGGACACACTCTCGTGGGCAAACCTGGGCGCCGAGGTGACGGGGGTC
>DAOUKN010000237.1:0-8484 GCA_034421255.1 Chloroflexota bacterium
CGGGCTGGCGCTCGGCGTGGGGCTGTTTTTCGTGCTTCCGCTCGTCATCACCTCATTCGCCGACGCTAGCGTGGAGTCGGATCTCGTCAGCAACATCATCGAAGGCGGCGTCAGGCTTGCGGTATTCATTGCCTACCTCGGCGGCATCGGCCTCATGCCCGACATTCGGCGCGTCTGGATGTATCACGGCGCGGAGCACAAGACCATCAATGCCCTGGAAGCCGGCGAGCGCCTCTCGACCGCCAACGTGCAGCGGCAGAGCCTGGCGCATCCCCGCTGCGGCACGGCGTTTCTGGTGATGCTGGTGGTGATTTCAATCATCGTGTTTGCATTTCTCGGGCGGCCGCCGTTCTTCCTGCGCGTGCTGTCGCGAATCGCGCTGCTGCCGGTCATCGCGGGCGTCGGATTCGAGCTGATCATGCTGACGGCGCGATACCGATCGAATCTGCTGGCGCGGCTGGTGTCAGCGCCTGGCATGTGGGTGCAGCGCTTGACAACACGCGAACCGGACGACGATCAGGTCGAGGTGGCGATTGCCGCCATGGATCGCGTGCTGGAGGACGAGGGGCATCTGGCGTCGCTGCGCCCCCAGGTTCAGCCGGTGGTGGTGCCGCATGCTTGACCGGCTGCACGCGATGCACGAGCGCTCCGAGGAAATCACCGCCAAGCTGGCCGATCCCGCGGTGACCAGCGATCCGGCGCAGCTGGCGACGCTGTCGAAGGAGCTTTCGCGCCTCACGCCATTGGTGCGCCTGCGCGAACGGTGGCTGGAAGCGATCGGCCGTATCGAGGAAGCGCGGGAGTTGATCGATTCGCCGGACTCCGAGCTCGCCGAATTGGCCGCGGATGAACTCTCGGCAGGCGACGAGGAGCTGAGCGCCATCGAGGACGACGTGCGCGAGCGGCTCGTGGGCCGCGACCCCGACGACGAGCGCAACGCCATTGTCGAGCTGCGCGCCGGCACCGGTGGCGACGAGGCCGGCCTGTTCGCCAAAGAGCTGATGCGCATGTACATGCGCCTGGCCGAGCGACGCCGCCTGAAGACCGAGGTGATGTCGACGAACGAGACCGGCATCGGCGGTCTCAAGGAGGGCGTGCTGCGAATTCTCGGCGAGGGGGCCTATGGCCTCTTTCGTCACGAGAGCGGCGTGCACCGCGTGCAGCGGGTGCCCGTCACCGAAGCGAGCGGTCGCATTCACACGTCCGCCGCGAGCGTCGCCGTGCTGCCGGAGGCCGACGCCATTGAACTGAATATTCCCGACGCCGACATCCGCGTGGACGTGTTTCGGTCGAGCGGCCACGGCGGCCAGAGCGTGAACACCACCGACTCCGCCGTGCGTGTGACGCACCTGCCCACCGGCACGGCGGTGAGCATGCAAGACGAGAAATCGCAGCTCCAGAATCGCGCCAAGGCCATGGCCATCCTTCGCGCCCGGCTGCTGCAGGCGGAGCGCGAGCGCCAGGCCGCCGAGCGCGGCGAGCTGCGCCGCGGACAGATCGGCTCGGGTGACCGCAGCGAGAAAATCCGCACCTACAACTTTCCGCAGGACCGCGTTACGGATCACCGGATCGGACTCACGCTGCGCAATCTGGACGGGATCCTGGACGGCGACCTGGATCGGCTGGTCGATGCCTTGCAAGCTCGCGCGGCAGAGGAGCGGGTCGCGGCTGCCGTTCACTGAAATCAGAGCGCGGAACGTCGACGCGTGCCGGCGCGAGGCCGTGACCCAATTGCGCGCGGCGGGAGTCGACACGCCGCTGCTGGACGCCAACGTCCTCCTCGGCGAGGTACTCGACGTCGATCCGGGTCGGATCCCGCTCTGCGGTGATCGACGCTTGACGGCGGGCCAATCGCGGCGTGTCGCGGCCATGGTTCAGCGGCGGGCGGCGCGCGAGCCGGTGGCATACATCGTCGGACGCAAGGCGTTTGCCAACGGCTCGATTCACACGACGGCGGATGTGCTGGTGCCGCGACCCGAGTCCGAGACGCTGGTTTCGGCGACGCTCGCGGCCGCTCGCGAGTTGCGACCGCAGACCGTGATCGACGTGGGCACGGGGTCGGGCGCCGTGGCTGTAGCGCTGGCCCGCGAGTTGCCGGAGACTCCGGTGATTGCGAGCGACGTGTCACACGCGGCGCTTGGCGTCGCGGGACGCAACCTCAAGGCCTGGGGCGTGACCTCGACGGTTCGGCTGATGCGCGCCGACGGTTTGAGCGCGGTGTGCCCGAGGCAGACCGTGGTGACCGCCAACCTTCCCTACGTTCCGTCCGCCGTGATTCCGACACTGGAGCCGGAAGTCTCGCGGTGGGAGCCGCGCCAGGCGCTTGACGGCGGCCCGGACGGACTTGCTGCCGTCCGCGGCCTCATGCGTCAATGCGCCGGCGCCCAACCGCTTGCCGTGCTGCTTGAAGTGGCCCATGACCAGCGCGTACGAGTCTCCGCCCTGGCCGCGGCCGCGGGCTTCGGCTGCCATGCCGTGCACCGAGACCTCGCGGGTATTTCGCGTGTGATCGAGTTTCGCCCGGTCGGCTCGCGATGAGCCTCGATGCCGCCCCACCGCCACGCGGACTGCTGTTCCTGGTGACGGCGCCGTCCGCGGCGGGCAAGGACAGCGTGCTCCGCACCCTGCGGCGCCGTGGCGTCGATCTGACCTGGGTGACGACCGCGGTCACGCGCGCCCCGCGCGAAGGTGAGGTCGACGGCCGCGATCACTTCTTTCTCGAACCCGCGGACTTTGAATCCCGCCTGCGCTCGGGGTGGTTTCTGGAGTCGGCGCGGGTGTACGGACGGCTCTACGGAACCCCGCTGCATCAGGTCCAGGATCCGCTCGAAGCCGGCCGAGACGTCGTGCTGCGGCTGGACGTGCAGGGTGCGCGCGAGCTGCAGCGCCGAATCCCCGCGGCCATTGTGATATTCATCGAGGCGCCGTCGGTGGAGGAGGCGGTGCGCCGCATCCGCAAGCGCGGCACCGAGTCTCCGGACGAGGCCGAGCGGCGTCTCCAGGCCATGCTCGACTTCGAATTGGACTTTGCCTCCCGGGCGGACTATCGGGTGCCCAACGCCACAGGCGCGCTCGACGCCGCGGCGGACCAGGTGTGGGCCATCGTCCAAGCCGAGCGGCAGCGGGAGCCCCCGCGGCGAGTAGATCCCGCGACGCTGCGTCCCTGGAGCGATCCTCCCCTCGAGCCGTGACGGGCGCGCGGAGCTTCGCGGAAGTCGTCGTCGCCGCGGGCGACGTGCGCGGCGCGCAGACGTTTCACTACGAGATACCGGCGAATCTCGAAGGACAGGTGCGAGCGGGTCAATTGGTGCTCGTGCCATTCGGTACCCGCCAATCGCACGCAATCGTGATGGGCGTGCGCGACGTCTCGCCGGTTGAAGCGACCCGTCCAATTTTCGACGTCATCTGGGATGCGGAGGTTTTGGATGCCATCCATCGCGAGCTCGTGGAGTGGACGGCGCGGCGTTATGCGGCGCCCATCCTGACCGTGGTCAATCTTGCGGCGCCGCCGGGACTTGCGCGGCATCTGCGATCGACGTACGTGCCCGCGGACGACGGCAGCCAGGCGCAGGTCGCGTTGGCTCCGGCGGAGTCCCGGACTCTGGAATTGATCCGCCAACGCGGGCAAGCGTCCGAGGCCGAGATCCGCCGACGTGCCGGTAAGACGGCCGCCCGAGCGGGAGTTCGCCGGCTTGTGGCGATGGGGCTAGTTAACCGGCGCATTTCGCTACACCTGCCGCAGCCGGCGGGCGAGCGAATGGCGTCCGCGGCTGCGGTCGATGACCCCGATTCAGTTGACGCACGGTTGGCTCGCGCGCCCAAGCAACGTGAGCTGTGGCGGGTGCTCAGGGCCGCCGATGGGCCCGTGCCCGTGTCCCAGGCGCTGCGCGCCGCGGGGGTCGGCCAGCCAATCCTGCGCGCGCTGCTCACTCGCGGGCTGGCCCGCGTCGAGCGACGCGCGAACACCCCGTACATCGTCGACGTCACGGGGCATGGAGCGCCGCCTGAAGAGACACTCGACGCGACGGCCTGGCGGCAACTTCAATCCATGCTCGAGAGCGGCGACGCCGGCGCCGGCATCGTTCAGGGTGACGAAGCTGATCGCTGGCACATCTACGCCCGGTTGATTGAACGTGCGGTAGGCGCCGGGCGGCAAGCTCTGGCGATCGCTCCCGACGCCCGTACGTCGGCCCGCTTGGCCGACTGGCTGGCGCCGCGAGTCGCGGCGAAGGTCGCGGAAGTCGGACGAGCACGGACGCCGGCTGAGCGCATCGCGCTGTGGATGGCCGTGCGCAACGGGGAGGTGGATGTCCTCGTCGGCACGCGTGCGGCCGTTTACTCCCCGGTGTCGACGCCGGGCATCGTCATCGTGGACCGCGAGGAGGATGCGGGCCACAAGCACCGGCAGACGCCGCGCTTCCACGCGCGCGTCGTGGCGAGGCGCCTGGCCGAATTGAGTGGCTGTCCGCTCGTGCTTGGAACGGAGACCCCGAGCGTGCAGTCGTTCTACGACGTCGAGGTCGAGCGATCGCGCCTGGTCAGCGCCCGATCGGCTGAGGTGACGCCGCAGCCGAGCGGCGGCGTTGACGTCGTCGATATGCGCCGCGCGGTGCGGCTGGGCCGTCATGGCGTCATTTCGCGGCGCCTGTTCGAGGCCCTGCGGCAGGTCCTGGAGGACAACGGACGCGCGGTGCTCTTTGTCAATCGCCGGGGCACGGCGACGCTCACCGTCTGCCGCGACTGCGCGCATGTGTTTGGCTGTCCGCGTTGCAGCACAGGCATGGTCCAGCATCGGGACTCGGCGAGCCTGCAATGTCACGTGTGCAACTGGCGTGAAGACCCTCCGCGCTACTGCCCCGTGTGTCATGGGGGACGGTTGCGGCTGTGGGGATATGGCACCGAGGCCGTCGCGGAGGCGGTGAGCCATCTATTTCCAAAATCCCGAGTCGAGCGCGTGGACAGCGACCGTTCGGCGCGCGACGTTGAGGCGGCGGTGAGCGCGTTCGAGCGTCGCGCGGGCGTGGACGTGCTGGTTGGCACCCAGCGGCTCGCGGGATTCGGCGAGGCCCTGCGCGCCTCGTTGCTGGGAGTCGTGCAGGCCGACGTGGGACTCAAGTTCCCCGACTTCCTGGCGCCGGAACGAGTGTTCATCAACCTCATGCGGCTGCGACGCCTCGTCACCGGCGGGGAGGACGGCGCCAGGATGGTGGTGCAGACGCTGATGCCCCGTCACCACGTGACCCAGGCGCTGCAGACCGGCGACTCCCGGTGCTTCTTTCGCACGGAGCTGGAGGAGCGACAGGCCGAGGGGCTGCCGCCGTTCCGGCCGGTAGCCCGCGCCACATTCGCGCATGCCGACGATGATCGAGCGGCGGCGGAAGCGCGGCGGGCGCGGCGGGAGTTGGAGACGCTGGCCGGCGCCGCGGAATCGCTGGATCTCGAGATTCTCGGACCCGCTCCGGCCGCGTTGCACCGGCGGCGGGGGCAATATGTGTGGCAACTCTTGCTATTCGGCGCGGATGCCCGAAAAGTCTTGCCGGAGTTGCACCGGGGCTGGACGATTGACGTCGACCCCATGGAGTTGACATAACATATGCCAGTCCTTCCCGTGCTTCCGGTCGACCACCCGATGCTGCGGCGCAAGTCCAGCCGCATTCGCAGCGTGACTCCGGGCATCCGCCGCATGATCGACGACATGTTCGCCACCATGGACGATCACCACGCCGTGGGCCTGGCGGCCAACCAGATCGGACGTCCCTGGCGGCTGGTCGTGGTGGGCGTTGACGACGACCGGCTGGCATTGGTCAATCCCGAAATCGTTTCGTCCAGTGGATCCGAAGTCGCCGACGAGGGCTGCCTGAGCCTGCCCAACTGGTACGGACCCGTGAAACGCGCGCTGACTATCCGGGTGCGTGCGCTGGACGCGCAGGGCAAGACGCTGCGACATGAGGCGACCGGCCTCCTGGCGCGCGCCATTCAGCACGAAATCGATCACCTCGACGGCGTGATCTTCACGGACCGGCTGACGGACTCGGACGCCCTGCGCTTCGTGGATCCCGCCTCCGACGAGGCGCGGCGCCTGCGGGCGTCCTGAACATGCCGCCGCGACGCGCGGGACGAAGCGGCTGACGGCGTGCGCGCGGTCTTCCTCGGCACTCCGGAATTCGCGCTCCCGACGCTGCGCCGGCTCCATGCGCGCGGCGTCGTGAAGCTGGTCGTCTCGCAGCCTGATCGGCCGGCGGGACGTCGGGGTGTCGATCGCACGCCCGCGGTGATCGGCCTGGCGCGGGAATTGGGCATACCGACCATGCAACCCTCCAACCCGAACGACGCGGAGAGCCTGGAGCGCATTCGAGCAGCACAGCCGGACGTGCTGGTGGTCGTCGCCTACGGTCGCCTGCTGCGCGGGCCGTTGCTTGCATTGGCCCCGGCGGGCGTGGTGAACCTGCATCCATCGTTGCTCCCGGAGTATCGAGGCGCATCCCCGATTCAGGCGGCGATCCACGATGGGCGGACTCGCACCGGGGTGACGCTGATGCGCATGGATCCCGGGCTCGACACGGGCCCCGCAATTGCCGCGCGCGAGGTGTCCATCGGACCCGATGACACGTCGCCCGCCCTGCACGACCGGCTCGCCGACGCCGGCGCCGAGCTGCTGGACGAGGTGCTCGAGGCGTGGATCGCCGGACGCGTGACGGCGCAGCCGCAAGACTCGGAGGCCGCGACCCTCACCCGACCGCTGGAGCGGGCGGATGCCGAGCTGGACCTGCGGCGCCCGGCGCGTGCGCTCTTCAACCAATGGCGCGCGTTTCAGCCGTGGCCGGGAGCCTTCGTCCGGGTTGACGGGCAGCGCGTGGTGGCGGCGGAGATGACTCAACCCTTGGAAGAGGGCAGTCCGGTCGGCCGCGCGTCGCTCGATGGCGATTCGCTCATCCTTGGCTGTGGATCGGGTGCGATCCGACTGACCCGTCTGCAGCCCGAAGGCCGCAAGGCGATGTCGGCGCGCGCCTTTGCCAACGGCTATGGCGCACTGTTGCGAGCGACGTGGGGCGACCCACCGCCCGCGCCGCGGCCGCCGCTGACACGTCCGGCGCGCTAGATTCGGTTGCGGGTCTAGCGCGGCGTCGAGGGACTCAGTGGCTGTCATTCTGGCCGGGGCCGTGCCGCTGGCGGCGATGCTGGCGGTGATGTGGACGCAATACCGCGTGCGCAACATCTTTGCGCGGCATGCGGACGTCGTTTCCGATTTCGGTCAACCCGCTCACCAGGCGGCGCGCTATCTGCTGGCGTCGGTCGGGCTGCGCGACGTCAAGGTGACCGCGGTTCCGGGAACGCTGACGGATCACTACGATCCCGGGCGGCGCGAGCTGCGCCTTTCCGAAGGCGTCTATGCGGACGATTCGATTGCCGCCGTCGCCATCGCCGCGCACGAGGTCGGCCACGCCATGCAGGACGCGCTGGGACATCCCTTGCTGCGTCTGCGTGTGCTCGTGGCCAAGGCGGCGTCGGGCTTTGCCGCCATCGCGCCCCTGATCATGGTGGCGGGGCTCGTCGGCGGCATCGCCACCCGACACCCCACGGCCTTCGCGATCGCCGCATCGGGCGTCGCCGGACTGCTGCTGGCGTTGCTGCTCGCCGCCGTGGCGCTGCCGGTTGAATTGGATGCCAGCCGTCGCGCGCAGCGATCACTCGAAGCGGCGGGCATCACCACCGCGGCCGAGGCCCCGCGCGTGCGTGAGCTGCTGCATGCCGCTGCCTTGACCTATGTCGCGTCCCTGGTGGGCACGCTCGCCCGCATGCTGGTTGGAGGGCTGCGCGGATTTGGGAGGTTTCGGTGATTGCGAATGCCGCCCGTTAGGCGAGATTTGGCACAAGCCGCGCGACTCCCCGGTGCTAACCTTGAGCGACCGGCTGTGAGGCTGCGAACCACTGTTCGCGCGGGGCATGCCTGCGGTGTTTTTCCCCTTTTTCGACATTTGGTACATCGTGCTCATTGGGCCCGCGTTCATCCTGGCGATGTGGGCGCAATCGCGCGTGCGCAGCACTTACCAGAAGTACTCGCAGGTCGTCTCTTCAACCGGCATGCCGGCGGCCATGGCCGCGCGGCGGATCCTGGACGCGGTCGGGCTCTACAACGTCGAGGTCCGGAAGGTGCCCGGCGAGCTGACCGACCACTACGACCCCCGGCACAAGGTGCTGCGCCTTTCGGAGGGCGTCTACAACAGCAATTCGCTGGCGGCCGTCGCCATCGCGGCGCACGAGGCCGGGCACGCCGTCCAGGACCAGACGCGATATCCCTGGCTCGTAATGCGCAGCGCCATGGTGCCCGTCACGACGTTCGGGTCGAAGTTTGGCTACGTGCTGCTGATCGTCGGATTCCTGATGGCCGGCTTCCTGCAGAGCGAGATCGGCATTCCGGTCGCCGTCATCGGGCTGCTGCTCTTCAGCACAGCGTTCGTGTTCTCACTGAGCACGCTGCCGGTG
>DAOUKN010000238.1:0-7557 GCA_034421255.1 Chloroflexota bacterium
CGCGAAACTCCGCGCTGAGCTTGGCCCGCGCCGCCTCGACGATCTCCGCATCGAGACCCAACCCGGTGGCGATGTCGAAGGCATTGCTGCGACCGGGCACGTCCATCAGCAGGCGATAGGTCGGGCGCAGGGTGGCGGCATCGAACTCCACGCTGGCGTTGCGGGCGCGAGGGTGCCGATGGGCGAAGAGCTTCAGCTCGGGATGATGCGTCGTCACCACCGCCACGGCGCCGGCGTCGAGCAGCCGCTCGAGGATGGCCTGACCCAGCGCGGCGCCCTCCGTGGGGTCCGTGCCCGCGCCAAGCTCGTCGGTCAGCACCAGCGCGCGCGGTCCCGCCGCCCGCACCATCGCCACCAGGTTGCGCATGTGCGAGGCGAAGGTGCTCAAGCTCTGCTCGATGCTCTGCTCGTCGCCGATGTCCGCCAGCACGGGGTCATAGACCGCCAGCCGGGCGCCGGCGGCCGGCACGTGCAGGCCGCAGGCCGCCATCAGGTGCAGCAGTCCCACCGTCTTGAGCGCCACGGTCTTGCCGCCGGTATTCGGCCCGGTGATCACGATCGCCTGCGACCCGCCGGCCGGGATTTCGATGTCGATCGGCACGACGTCGCCCTCCAGCAGGGGATGCCGGGCCTCCTTCAGCTGGAAGCCCGCATCCGGCGCGATGCTCGGTTCCACGGCCGCGTGCGCATCCGCGTAGCGGGCCAGCGCCAGCAGGCCGTCGAGCACGCCCAGGCCGTCGACCCCCGCCACGATGTCGTCCCGCAAGTCGCCGACCTCGGCGCTCAGCGCCCGCAGAATCCGGTCGATCTCGTGTCGCTCGGCCGCCTCGAGCTCCCGCACGCGGTTGTTGGCCGGCACGGCCGCCAGCGGCTCCATATACACCGTCGCCCCGCTGGCCGAGGTGTCGTGCACGATGCCGGGAAAGCTCCCCTGGTGCTCCTGCTTCACCGGCACCACCTGCCGCCCGGAACGCTCCGTGATGAGAGCTTCCTGCAGCACGGCGCGAGCGGCGGGAGACCGGAGCTGCTGCTGCATGATGGCGTGCACCGCCGCCGAGGCCTGACGCAGTTGGCGGCGCAGCGATTGCAACTCGGGGGAAGCCGTGTCGGCGACGCGCCCCTGCTCGTCGAACGTCGCGTCGATGCGCGAGCCCAGGTCCGGGTGGTCCGCCAGCGCAGCGACGATGCGCCACAGCGCCGGCGTTTCGGCACGGTGGGTTTCCACGGTACGGCGGGTCAGGCGCACGGCGCGTAGCTGCGCTGAGACGGCCTGCAAATCCGTTGGACTCAGGCGCGATCCGCGGGTAGCGGCATCGGCCGCCGGCCGAACGTCCTGCGCGCCGCCGACGCTGAATCCCGGCGCCTCTCCCAGTAGCCAGCGTGCCTGGGCGGTGGCCGTCAGCCGGGCTCGCGCCTCCGCATGGTCGGTGGTCGGCCGCCTCGCGAGAACGTGCTCACGTCCCGGATCGAATCCGGCGAAGGCGCTGGCCTGCGCCAGGATCTCAGGCAACTCGAGACGGTCGGCGGATAGATCGGACGCAAGCATCGACGCAGGCGGCAACTCGCGCTCGCGCGGTGGCCGGTGAGTTGGACGGGCCTAGGTCAGGGTAGCGCCTGCGTTAGTCCTGCAGCCGGAACGGCGGATACTCGTCCACGATGGAAAGCAACCAGGCGCTGGCGCGCACGTTCCACCGCAGCACGCCGACCTGGAAGTCGAACAGTCCCCGCGGATACCAGCCTGTGACGATGATGGCCACGTAGCCCACCAGTTGGGCCAAGAGCGCCACGATCGACAGAAAGTACAGCACGATGGCGTGCGGAATGATCAAGATTCCCTTGATCACCAGGGTCAGCCCGCAGAATGCGAGCAATCGCGAGCTGCGCTCCGGATACTCGGCGGTGACGTTCACCGGATAGGGGGATGGATCGACCACCGGATAGGGGGATGGATCGACCATGCGTCAGCCCTCGATACATTGCCGTGCCTGCTCACAAGGCACCATGCGGCCAGTGTAGAGGATGGCTGCCAAGCTGTCCATGCATCGGCCGCGGGTCACGGTCTCTCAGACCCGAGCTGCTGCTGTCTGACGCGACCATGCTGCCGATGTCCCCATCTGGGTCATGCCCGACTCCATTCGGCGTGAACTGTGCAGGCGGAGATCTTGATCCGCCTAACCGTAACTTTGGCATCTGATCTATCGATGGCGACAACCGCGACTGTTTCACCCCCGACTTGGCAATGAATTAGTGGTGCATCCCGCTCGAAAACACTCAGAGGAGCGGTCTGTATCGAATCGAATATGCTGGCCGGAATCTCGACGAGCTGGTAGAGGCTCGGAACTTCACCTTGTCCCTCACGAAACGCCCGCAGCATGACGATATGGGTGACCGCCGACTGGTATAGCCGAAACAATTCTCGGGTCCTGTCTCGTCGGTCCCTGGCCGTGCGTGCGTCCTGTATCCAAGCAGCTTCGGTCAGCTTCGAGATATGTAGTGTGGTCTTCGATAGTCTCCGTGCGGCGGTCGATTTCAGTGAGAGTCGCCTCTCCGGTCCGGTAGCCGGTTGAACGGCCAAGTCGATGAATCGGCGAGTCGCCGATCCGGGTGGATCGATTGGCCAGCGAAGATGACTGCAGGCGTTCCTGAAAACGTCCTCGAACGCGTTCAGGCCCAAAGGCTCAGTGGTTGCGCTGTGGTGGACGGATAGAGCGAGACCGAAGTATTCGATCCATTCTTTGGATCTTGTGAGCCATGTCCCACGTTCCCTGATATTGGCGTGTGGCGGATTGGCCAACGACTCCATGACTCTGGCAACGAACTCGATCTTAACGGGCGAGAACGTGTCGAGCGTCGCCTTGAGTTCGTCAAGGGTCACTACCCGCGCATCCGTCGTTCGATTAGATCCACGAATGCCGACTTGATCTCGACGCCTACCCAATTGCGTTCCAACTCGCGGGCGGCAAGGAGAGTCGTGCCCGCCCCCGCATAAGGGTCAAGCACGACGCTGTTGCGTTTGCTGGTGATAGACACGCAGCGCAGCGCCAGAGGCAGCGGCATCATGGCCGGGTGATCGTCGGCACTTCCGTTCACTCGCTTCATTGGCTCGGTAGGGACTTCCCAAACGGTTCTGAGGCGCCGATCACGTGGACCCTTGACGGCGTCCGTGTCGTAGTAATAGTCCTTTCGCTTCGACAGAAGAAACAGCGTCTCATGAGCCTTGGTCGGGCGATCACTGACTGATTCCGGATGCGCGTTTGGTTTATGCCAAATCACTTCGCTTCGCAGCCACCATCCCGCTTCCTGAAGCGCGAATGCCAATCGCCATGGAACGCCTATCAGGTCCTTCGGCTTTAGGCCCTCTGGGGTCGGCGGCCGGACCCGCATCGCGCGGGCATTGTTCTTCCTATCAGGGGCGCGATACTTGCGATTGCCGGAAGTGTATGAATCGCCGACATTCAGCCAGACCGTCCCGTCATTTCGCAGAACCCGCCAAATCTGCTCGAATACCGCCACGATGGAGGCAAGGTATGCATCAAGGCTGTCGTCGCAGCCGATCTGATTTGCGACTTCGTAGTCTCTCAGCGACCAATAGGGCGGCGACGTAAGGACGGTTTGCACCGAATCATCGGGTAGAAGACTCAACCCCGCACAGGCATCCCCGCAAAGCAACAACGGGCGGCTAATGTCTTGAAAGCGCGCTCGATTCAGATCATCGACGCGTAGGTATTGCTGCCACGATCTGACATCGAGTGCTGGGTCGCCTATAGGCGCAAAAAGGGTTTCTTGATGGGCTAGTGCTGGTAGGACTTTGCCGCGCACGCTACGACCGAAACGGGCCGCTGTGCCTCAACCGCTTCTCGACCACGCCAATACCCGGTGTGGCCATATCGGCGATCGTGTCGAAGTCTCGGTCGCTGTGCCAACAGGTGAGTTTTGCGATATCACGGTGAAGATGTTTGGCGGACGTGCGTTCCAGCCGAGTATATAGCGCCTTTTCCAGCACCCTCGAACCCCGCCGCCTAGTTCAGGCGCGAATTCTCCCGCGCCTCCCGGAGGTCATTGAGGTCGCGCAGCAGCCGCCGCATCAGCTTGGCCTCGCGGGCCAGCAGCTCCTCGACGCTCGGCGACTCAAGCAAGTTCTGGCGGGTGCTGACCGTGGCCGGCAGGGCCGATGCGGTGAAATAGGCGAAGCGCTCCGGATCGCGGGGCAGCTCCTCGTGGGTGCCGAACGCGCCCTGCAGCTCCAGCGTGAGCCGCAGCGCCTTGCGGTAGTCCTCGCGCACGCTCGATGCCAGGGCCGCCATCTCGCGCGGGTCCGTCACCGGCATCGCGTCCAGCGTCACCGACGCCGTCAGGTGCGGCTCCTGCTGCTCCAGTGCATCGATGCGAAAGCGGTCCTCGCCCACGACCTCGATGTTCATCCGGCCGTCGGGCAGCGTCTCGTGCTGTGTGATGCGCGCGGTGGTCCCCACCGGTTGAGGCTCCGCCGGACCGCCGACCTCCTCGCCGGAGCGGATCAGCGCCACGCCGAACGGACGCTCCTCGTCGATGCAGGCGCGAATCATCACGCGGTACCGTGGCTCGAAGATATGCAGCGGCAGCCGCATCTGCGGAAACAGCACCGTGTGAAGCGGAAACAGGTCCAGCCGCATGCCCGAGTCTAATGGCTGGAGACACCAGGTTCTGGTGGCGCAGACGCCTTCACGCGAAACTGGCGCCTGGGTATTGGGACTGCACGGTCCAACGGCGCAATGTAGAGTCGCTTGCGATTGGGACTGACGCCTGCCTCGTCGGAGGATTCTCCAATCTCGTCACCCTCACCGCGCACGACGCAACGTCTCGGCATCTGCGTACCAGCGCGGGAAACGTCGGGATTCCGCCCATGACTGACGCCCCGCCGATTGTCACCGAGGCGCTGTCGAAGTCCTACGGCAACGTGCGGGCGCTGACCGATCTGTCGCTTACGGTCGAGCGCGGGGAGATCTTCGGCTTCCTGGGGCCCAACGGCGCCGGCAAGACCACCACGGCGCGGCTGCTCCTGGGTCTGATGCGGCCCACCAGCGGCTCCGCGCGGATATTCGGCACCGACGTGCATGCGGAGGGGCCGGCGGCCCGCCGCTCCGTGAGCTATCAACCCAGCTCCGACGCGCTCTACGAGTCCACGCGGGTGGCCGCCTATCTGCGGGCCTTCGCGCGCATGGGCGGCGTGCCCGTGCACCGCACCGACGAGCTCATCGAGCGGCTGGACCTCGACACCTCGCGCCGCATCAAGGCCCTCTCGACCGGCAACCGGCAGAAGGTGGCCATCGTCCGCGCCCTTCAGGCGGACGTGCCGCTCTATCTCCTCGACGAGCCCACGCGCGGCCTCGATCCGCTGGTGCAGCAGGAGTTTGGGCGCATTCTGGCCGAATACCGCGACGAGGGCCGCACCATCTTCCTCTCCACCCACATCCTGTCCGAAGCCGAGCATCTGTGCGACCGCGTGGGTCTGCTGCGCGAGGGGCGGCTCGTGGCCGTGGAGCGCGTCGACGTGCTGACCGAAAGCCGGGTGCGACGCTTCCACGCCCGTTTTGCGGGAGCCACGCCCACCCCGGACGACCTAGAAGGCGCAACGGTGGTATCGCGCGCCGACGACGCGATCAGCTTCGAAGTCACCGGGTCCGTGGACCGGGTGATCAAGACGCTGGCGCGCTACGAAGTCACCGATCTCACCATCGACGAACCGAGCCTGGAGGACGCGTTCCTGCGCTACTACGACCGGCAGGCCGAGACGTGACGCTGCACCTGCTGCTGCACACCCTGCGGCACCGGCGCCTGGCGATTTTCTGGTTCACCGTGGGGTTGTTCATCCTCGCGCTCTTGGTCATGGCGCTCTGGCCCTCCTCGCGCGACCTGGACCTCGACGCCTTCCTCGACACCATGCCCGAAGCGGCGCGCGCCGCCTTCCTGGGCCGGGGCTTCGACAGTCCCGCCATCGAGCAGAGCGCCTTCCTCCAATACCTCGGCTCGCAGCTCACCACCTGGTTGCCGATTCTCGCCGCCTACTTCGGCATGTGGGCCGGCGGCGGCGCGATTGCCCGGGCCTACGGTCGGCACACCCTCGACGTCCTGCTCGCGCAGCCGATCACGCGCGAGCGGTTTCTGCTCACGCGGCTGGCGGCGGTTGCCCTGGGCGCGGTGATCATCGTCACCGGCGCGATGGTCGGCCTGCTCATCGGCGTGGCCGCCTGGGCCGGCGACACGCCGATTCCCGCGAGCGACATCGTTCTGGTGCACGTGCAGCTTTTGCTGTTCGCCCTGGCCTGCGCGGGTATAGCCGCGGTCGTGGCCACGATCCTGCTGGAGCCGGGCCGCACCTACGGCGTCAGCGCGCTCGTCGTCGTGGCGATGTATGTGGTGTATCTGGTGTCCGAGGTGGTCGAACCGCTGGAGTGGCTGGGCTATCTCTCGCTGTTTCGCTATTGGCGGCCCTTGGAGCAATTCGCCACCGGAGAGTTCGCCGGGACTGAAGCGGTGGTGCTGGCGGCGGTCGCCGTCGTCGGCGCCGGGCTTGCGGTCGTACTATTTCGACGCCGGGACATCGTGACGTAGGAGTTCGGCATGCCACGCGCGAAGGGCTCGACGACGCTCACCATCGGCGATCGGGCGCCGGACTTCGAGGTCCACGTCGCGGGAACCGGCACGCGCACCGTGTTGCAGGACTTTGCCGGTCGCTGGCTGTGCCTGGTCTTCGTCCGACATATCTGGTGACTGAGCTGCCATGGCTATATGGCGCGGCTCGAGGTCGAGCTGGACGAGTGGACCAGGCGGGGCGCAGCCGTCGCCTGCGTCTTTGCGCAGGGCCTCAAGGCCGTCGACGCCTTCGCCACGCGTGAAGGTCTCCCCTTCCCGGTATTCGCCGACCCCGAGCGGCGGATGGTCCGCGACTACGGCGTCTACGTCCGCATCAACTTCGAGTCGTGGAATATGGCGCGGCCCACCGTGGTCCTCGTCGATCCCGCCGGCATCGTGCGCGAGGTCTTCGGCGGGCGGCACTCACTCGAGTGGCCGGACAGCAAGGATCTCTGGGCGTTGATGGAGCGTCAGGAGGCGGCCGGCTAGACCGAGATGTGCTGGGCCGGGCCGCGCGGAAGAGGCCCCGCGGACGCGGCGGATGCAGCGACGCCGGCGCTTCGCGTCGCTCTGGCGGGCGGCGATGGCAGGGGATTACGCCGAACCTGCCGGAGCGACCACGCAGCCACCGCGCGCGGGGCCTCCTCACACGGCCTGTGAGGATACCATACAAAAAGCGAACAGACGAGCATGGAAACATGGACGGCATGGGTTGTGTTCAGTCGGTCGCGGCTCGACCGGCGGAGATTGGTGAGTGGTGAAGGGGCACTGCATTCTTGCCATCGACGACGAGCCGCCTGCCGTCCCCGCGCCCCCATCCGTCAATCCCGCCCCCTTCCGTCATTCCCGCGAAGGGAGACCTTTGCATAAATCGGGGGGCGGGGCGGACCATGGGGCGTCGCCAGGCGGAGGATTGAGGAGCGGGCGTATGCACCGGGATATGGG
>DAOUKN010000239.1:0-8264 GCA_034421255.1 Chloroflexota bacterium
TAGCCGTTCAGCTTGGCCTGTCCGTTGCGCCACGTGCGCCAGAGTCGCCCGTTGGGTCGGCGCAGCTCGCGCAGCGCAAACTCGCCCGCGCGCACCGCCATGCCGCGGTAGTCGTCGCGATCGAGCACTCGCGCCGCGTCCGCCACCGTCGCCAGCATCATGCCGTTCCACGCCGTCAGCACCTTGTCGTCCAGACCGGGTCGGATGCGGCCTTCGCGCCGCTCGAGCAGCGCTGCCCGTCCCTGTGCCAGCCGCGCCTCGATGTCCTCGACCGCCAGACCGTGCATCGACGCCAGCACGTCGGCGTCGCGCACCCGCCGCAGGATGGTCTTGCCCTCCCAGTTGCCGTTCCGAGATATGTCGTACGCATCGCGGAAGAGTGTCGCGTCGTCGCCCAGCAGCTCGTCCACCTCGTCAACGGACCAGACGAAGAACTTGCCCTCCTCGCCTTCCGAGTCGGCGTCCTGGGTGCTGAAGAATCCGCCGTCCGGGTGCGTCATCTCGCGCGCCACGTAGTCCAGCGTCGCTTCGACCACATCCCGGTATTCAGGGTTGCCCGTCACCTGCCAGGCATGCAGGTACACCCGCGCGAGCTGGGCGTTGTCGTAGAGCATTTTTTCGAAATGCGGCGCCAGCCACTCGGCGTCAACGCTGTAGCGGTGGAATCCGCCGCCCAGCTGGTCGTAGATGCCGCCGCGCGCCATCTTCGTCAGCGAGCGCTCGACCACCTCCAGCAGCAGCCCTTCGCCCGTGGCCGCGTGCCGACGCAACAGAAACTCGAGCGCCATGGGCTGCGGGAACTTGGGCGCCGTACCCCAGCCGCCGTGTTGCCGGTCGTGGCTGGCCGCCAGCACGCGGCTGGCCTGAGTGAGCGTGTGCTCCGTGAGCTCGCTCGCCGATGCGCCGACCTGCACCCGTTGCAGCGCCTCGGCGAGCTGCTGGGCGCCGTTGTCCAGGTCCTCGCGCCGAATCACCCAGGCTTCCCACACTTGACGCAGCAGTTGCAGGAACGACGGCATGCCGTAGCGCGGCTCGGGCGGGAAGTAGGTGCCGCCGTGGAAGGGTCGCCCGTCGGGCATCAGAAACACGGTCATCGGCCAGCCCCCGTGCCCCGTGATCGCCGTCACCGCGCTCATGTAAATCTGATCCAGGTCGGGCCGCTCCTCGCGATCCACCTTGATCGACACGAAGTGCTCGTTCAGATAGGCCGCCGTCTCCTCGTCCTCGAACGACTCGTGCTCCATCACGTGGCACCAGTGGCAGGCCGCATAGCCGATGCTCAGGAATATCGGCCGGTTTTCGTCGCGCGCCTTCGCCAGCGCCTCCTCGCCCCACGGATACCAATCCACCGGGTTGTGCTGGTGCTGCAGCAGATAGGGGCTGGACTCGGCGGTGAGGCGATTCGGCACGCTGTGACCCGTCGGTGAGCCGCGCGGCGGTCCGGGCGGCTCCCGATTCTCACCCGGCGGCCGGCTCGCCGCCAACGGCGGGCGCGTACCATGCCGCTCGAATGAGGCGGATCGAAGGAGTTCCTGCAATGACGCTCAGCGGCAAACGCGCCCTGGTGACCGGAGGCAGCCGCGGCGTCGGCGCCGCCACGGTCGAGATGCTGGCCGAGCGCGGCGCCTCCGTCGCCGTGAACTACGTGCGCTCGAAGGACCGCGCCGATGCGGCCGTGGAAAAGGCCCGCGCCCACGGCGTAACCGCCGTGCCCATCGCGGCGGACGTCGGCTCGCCGGACGCGGCGCGAACGCTCGTCGCCGATGCGGTCGACGCCCTGGGTGGGCTCGACATCCTGGTCAACAACGCCGCGGTCACTCGTTTCAGCGACATCCTGAACCTCGACAGCGTGGAGGACGAAGCCTGGGACGTCATCTTCGCCACCAACGTCCAGGGGCTGTTCAACGTCACCCGCGCCGCCGCGCCGCACCTGCGCGTTGGCGGCGCAGGCGTCGTCGTGAACGTGGGATCGGTCGCCGGCATCAGCGACGCCGGCAGCTCGATCCCCTACTGCGCCTCCAAGGCGGCGGTGCACAGCCTCACCCGCACTCTCGCGCGGGCGCTGGCCCCCGACGTGCGGGTCAACTGCGTCGCACCCGGCTTCATCAACACCGAGTGGCACTACGACCACCCCGACCCGGCCTACGCCGACACCAACCGTGAGCGAGCCCGCACCGGCACCTATCTCCAGCGCGTCTGCGAGCCGGAGGATGTGGCCGACGCGATCATGGGCTTCGTGGTCCACAACCGCCTCGCCACCGGCCAGGTGCTCATGGTCCACGGCGGCAAGCCGGTTTGAGCGAATGATCGGCTAGTCGCTACCAGCGATCCGCCTGCTAAGGCATCCGGGACATAGGCACGTTTGATGATCTTGGGAAGCGTGCCAGAGGCCATGGACGATTCCATCGTTCGCATCGAAGCGCGGAGCGATCCGGTCGAAGTGGCGCGCATGGCCAGTGGCGTATTGAGCATGTACCGCGTTCGCGCACAGGTCGGCGAGCTGAAGCAGCCGAGAGTTCGAGGCGGAGGTAAACAACGGGACTTCTGCGAGGTTACGAAGCTCGCCCCACCTTGTGCCCTGTTGTTGAATCCTTAGTGCGAGAGACTCAATCCGCGAGCGAAACTGAGACTCGGCTACGATGATAATCCCCCGTTGCCGGTTGGATTCGAGGCGATTCATCCGTTGGAGGCACCCGTCGAACCGCCGGGCAATGCTCTCGAGCGCGAAGAGGTATTCGTTTTCGCCCGAAGGCAGCCACCCTCGTTCGATTGCTACGCCGAACAGAACGGTCCCGCTATCCCGGATGACCTCGTAGGTCTCGTCGAGCAGGTCGTACCGAAGCCTCTTGTCGATCTCGTCCCACGGTGAATCGGCTCCTGCACGAATAGCCGTTGCACGCAACGGTTCAGCTTGCGCGTGTGACGAAAGCCGCGCTTCTAGGAGATTCTCGACCGCAGATGAGAGCGAATGCGTTTGCGTCTCGTGTACGGCAAGGCCAGCGAGTACGAAGTAAGGGCCTTGATGGAGACCCGACTCGTCGAGGTATAACAGATACATCGCGCCAGTCTCCGAAAAAGAACGTGACCAGGGGGACGAATCCCACGGGTCAGTTAACCGTGACCCTCCTGGTCAAGCCCAAGTATACACCGCAAGTGGTGCGCTTATCGGTGCTGCACCGGTCTGCCTACGCCAGCAACCCCGCATCTGATCCCGCAGCAAGATCGTCTCCGTCAGCACGTCCATCTGGTTGAGACCCAGCCACGGCGTCGTCACCACCTCCAGCGCCATCACTCCGTCGTAGCCGTCGTGCTTCAGGTCGGCCACGATCCGCCCGAAGTCGATGGTGCCCTCGTCGAATCGCGATTGCAGCTGCGACAGCGCCGCCTGCCGCACGTGCCGGTGCGTCCCGTGCGGATGCAACAGGGCGATGTGCTCATAGGGCATGCCGTGGAACACGAAGTGCGAATGATCCAGCGTGAACGACAGGCCAGCCACGTCGTCGGGCTCCAGGTCGCGCCCATTGCCGACGTCCATCACGCGCACGCCCAGCGCGCGCCAGATGCGCGCCGACTCCTCCACGGTGCAGCGCGACGATTGTCTTGACTTCCCGCACCTGCCTTATAAAATGAATAATCATTCATTTGAACGAACGTTCATTTACTAGAACGCGAGCCGGCATGGCCCCACGCGTCACCGAAGCGCATCTCGAGGCCCGGCGCCGCCAGATTCTCGATGCCGCCACTACCTGTTTTGCCCGGCAAGGATTTCACCAAACCACCATGCACGCCATTGCCGCGGAGGCCGACCTCAGCGCCGGCGCCCTCTACCGCTACTACCCCGGCAAAGCCGACATCATCAAAGCCATGGCTGAGGAAGACCGCGACCGCAGCGCGCAGGTCTTCGCCGCGGCGGTGCCCCTCACCGACACTGCCGGCCTTCTGCGCGAACTCGCCGCCGCCTTCTTTGGCCGCTTCGACGACTTGCGCTCCGCGGCCAATACCTCAGCGGTGGACATCGATCTCTGGGCCGAGTCCATCCGCAACGACGATGTGCGTGTCGTGATGCGTGAGTCTGTCGATACCGGCCTGGCCCAAATGACCGCAGTCGTCCAGACGGCGCAAGCGCGCGGCGACATTGATGCCGAACTCAGCGCTCAATCGATCGCCCACGTGCTTGTCTCGGCGTATATGGGACTGGAAGTGCAGCGCGTCCTCTTTCCCGAGATCGATGTTCGGTCCTATGTGGAAGCCCTGCTCGCCATGGTCGTCGGCCGGTTTTGGCACGGGCGCGAGGTTGGCGCCGAGGAAATACGGGCTGATGCGCGTGCCGAGGCGGCGTCGGGCTGGCCCCAGGGCGGCCTGGCAGAGGTTCGATGACCGGACACTCCCGCAGCGCCCGGGCGTGGCAGCGCTTGAAGGGCCTGCGTGCAGGCAGCTTGCCGCCGCTCCCCGTGGCCCCGCTGGGAGACCTCGCCGCCCATTGCGCGCGCCATCCATGGCGCACGATTGCCATCTGGGCCGCAATGCTCGTGGCTGCGAGCGCACTGGTGGCGACGCAACTGGGCGGGTCGCTGACGACCGATCAGAAGATCTCAAATAATCCCGATTACGAACTCGGTGATCGAATCATCGTCGAGCGATTCAATCGCCCGAACGGCGTCATCGAGCTTGTGATCGTGCGCGGCGACGCAAGCACGGTGGACGAGACGTCCTTCAGGACCGTGGTCAACAAGCTGTCCGCCGACCTCGCCGCCCTCGGCCCGACCGTGGTTCTTGGTGCGGTCAACTACTTCCAGACGGGCGATCCCTCGCTCGTCTCGCGGGATCGGCAGTCGCTGCTGCTGCCCGTCGTCATGGGTGGCGATCTGGAGGACGCCATTGTCAACGTCCACCAGGTCCACGCGGTGGTCGACGCCATGGAGACTGAAGGCTTCACGACGTATGTGACCGGTCGCGCCACGGGCGGCCAGGACTTCCGGGAGGTTGCCGAGCGCGACCTGCAGAAGGGCGAGCTGGTGGCCCTGCCGATCGCCTTCCTGATCCTTGTCCTGGTCTTTGGCGCGCTGGCCGCGGCGCTGCTCCCGATCATCCTCGCCGGAGTGGCCATCGTCATTGCCCTGGGCGTAACTGCGCTGATTGGCCAGGTGTTCGATCTCTCGTTCTTCGTGGTCAACATGGTCACGATGATGGGCCTGGCCGTCGGCATCGACTACTCGCTGTTCGTCGTCTCCCGCTACCGTGAGGAGCGCCGCGCGGGCCGCGACACCGTCGAAGCCATCACGACCATGGGAGCCACGGCCAGCCGCGCGGTCCTCATCAGCGGCCTGGTCGTCATCGTGGCCCTGCTCGGGCTGCTGGTCGTTCCCGTCAATGTGTTCCAGGGATTGGCGGCCGGTGCGATCCTCGTGGTCGCCGCGGCGGTGTTCGCGGCGCTTACGCTGCTCCCGGCGGTCCTCAGCCTCATGGGCGATCGCGTCGATGCCCTGCGCCTTCCGTTCCTGGGACGCCTCGCCGCCGCGGCCAACCGCCGGCGGGGTCGCCCCCTGTGGGACCGACTGGCCTACGCCGTCATGCGCCGGCCGATCATCAGCCTGGTCATCGTGGTTGGCCTGCTGGCCGCGGCGGCGGTGCCCAACATTGGGATCAACACGGGATCGGCCAGCCTTTCGAGCCTGCCGCCGGGGACGCGGACCCATGAGGGACTTGCCGTCCTGCAGCGTGAGTTCCTCGGCGGCCTGGTCTCACCGGCCCAAATCGTCGTCGACGGCGACACCGCGGCTGCCGACGTGCAGGCGGCGATCACTCGGCTGCAAGCGGCGCTCGCCGACAACTCGGAGTTCGGTCCCTCGCGCCTCGAAGTCAGCCGCGACGGTACCGCCGCGCTCATCACGGTGCCGCTGGTCGCCGATCCAACCAGCAACGCCGGCGCCGACGCCGTCCGCCGTCTGCGCGACGAGGTCATTCCGCAGGCGTTGGCCGACGCCGAGGCGCGTGTATTCGTCACCGGCATCACGGCGCAGAACGTGGCCTACTTCGACGTGGCCGCGCAATACACCCCGATAGTATTCGGCATCGTCCTCAGCATCAGTTTCGTCCTGCTGCTGGTGGTCTTCCGCTCGCTGATCGTGCCGGCCAAGGCGATTCTCATGAATCTCCTGGCGGTCGGGGCCGCCTACGGCCTGATCGTGCTTGTCTCCCAAATGGGCTTCGCCGCCGATCTGCTGGGCTTTCAGAAGGTCATGGCCATCGAGGCCTGGGTCCCGATTCTGCTCTTCGCCGTGCTGTTCGGGCTCTCCATGGACTACCACGTGTTCCTGCTCAGCCGCATTCGCGAGCGCTTCGAACGGACCGGGGACAACGCCGAGTCCGTGGCGTTCGGCCTGCGGCGAACCGGCGCGCTCATCACCGGCGCCGCCCTGATCATGGTTGCGGTCTTTGGCGGATTTGCCTCGGGCGACCTTGTCGTTTTCCAGCAAATTGGCTTCGGGCTGGCGGCTGCCGTCGCCATCGACGCCACGCTCATCCGCTCCATCCTGGTGCCGGCCTCGATGAAGTTGCTCGGGTCGCGCAACTGGTGGCTGCCGCGACCGCTGCGCTGGCTGCCCCGCCTGCGACTGGAAGGGACGGTGGTCGTCCCGCCCAAGCCGACGGTCGCCATCCGCAAGCGCCGCAGGCTCTAGCTTCGGACTCAACGCGCGTTCCCGCGTCACGTCGCGGGTTTTCTATTGCATCCCGCGTCCCGTCCCGTCACCATGCGTTTCAGAGGAGGCCTGCATGCGCATCGACCGCCTGGACGTCTACTACGTCCGAATGCCGCTCATCTACCCCTGGCGCACCGCCTATGGCGAAGACCACGACATCGACTCGGTGCTCGTGAAGGCCACCAGCGGCGATCACGAGGCCTGGGCCGAGGCCACCCCCTTCTTTGCCCCGCACTACGTGAACGAGTGCGCCGGCGGCGTGTTTTACCTGGTGGCCGAGGTTTTCGGGCCGCATGTCGTGGGGCGTGAATACGACACGGCCCAGGACCTCCACGACCGGCTCGCATTCGCCAAGGGCAACGGCTTCGCCAAGGCGGCGGTCGAGCTGTGCTGGTGGGCGCTGGAGTCCAAGATCACCGGCACGCCCGTCCATCGCCTGCTCGGCGGCGAGACGCGCCCCGTCATCGCCGGCGCCGACTTCGGCGTGCAGGACTCCATCGACATGCTTCTCGGTAACATGCAGCAGGCCGTCGACGCCGGCTTCCCGCGCACCAAGCTCAAGGTGCGCCCGGGCTGGGACGTCGACATGCTGCGCGCCGTGCGCTCGGCGTTTCCGAAACACCTCATCCACATCGACTGCAACTCCGGCTACACCCTCGACGATCTCGACACCTTCGAGGCCATCGACGACCTGGGACTGGCCTTCATCGAGCAACCGCTGGGCTGGAACGACATCATCGACCACGCCGAGCTGGCGCGAGCGATCGAGACGCCCATCTGCCTGGACGAATCCGCCCGCGATCTCGAGATGGTCCAGCAGGCCATCCGCATCGGCGCCTGCCACTACGTCAACATCAAACCCGGTCGCGCGGGTGGATTCACCAACTCCGTCGCCATGCACGACGTCTGTCGCGACGCCGGGATTCCGGTGTGGATCGGCGGAATGCTCGAGAGCTCCGTCGGGGCGGCGCTGTGCGTCGAGCTCGCGACGCTGCCCAACTTCACCTATCCGGGCGACCTGTTCCCGTCGTCGAAGTTCTACCGCCAGGACCTGGCGGAGCCGGCGTTGGAGCTAGATCCCGACCTGACGTTTGCGCCGGCGACCGAGGGCCTCCCCGAACCCGATCCCGAGCGCCTCGACCGCATGTCCACCCGGCACGCCGTGGTGACGCCGAAGTAGCTACGCCGACACCGCCGCCGGTTGTCCCCGCACCCTGTGTGTCTCACGCACCAGCAGCAAGAAGATCAGCCCGCTGGCGAACCCCGCCGCCGCCAGGTAGAACGGCGCCGCGTCCGGCCCGGCGGCATCCGCCACCACGCCCACGATCAGCGGCCCGCCCGTCATGCCCGTGTTCCCCATGAACTGCCAGACGCCCAGGAACGGCCCCGGCGACTCGCGAGGCGCCAGATCCGACCCCAGCGTCAGCATGGCGCCCGATCCCCATCCATTCGCCACGCCGGCGAAGAGCCCAACCACGATCAGTCCCACGAAGTCCTGCGCCAGCGGCAGCACGGCCATCGACGCTCCCAGCATCACCATCGACGGCGCATTCGTGAACTTGC
>DAOUKN010000240.1:0-8095 GCA_034421255.1 Chloroflexota bacterium
GACGAGCCCGTGGCGACGATGGCCGCGTCGAACTCGATCACTTGCGGCTGATCCCCCACCACTTCCAGCGAGTGGGCGTCCCTGAACCGAGCACTCCCCTGCACGTGCCTCACGCGACGGGCTCGCGTGAGGCCGGCGAGGCCCCGCGTCTGCTTAACCACCACCTCGTCCTTCCACGCCCGTAGGCGGTCCAGGTCCACGCGCGGCGCGCCGAACGTGAGCCCCATGGCGTCCGCCTCGTTCGCCGCCCGCATCACCTCCGCCGCGTGCAGCAGCGCCTTGGACGGAATGCAGCCTCGATAGAGGCACACACCGCCGGGAAGCGCTTCCGGGTCGATCAGCGTCACGCTGAAGCCCAGCTTGGCCGCGCGGAACGCCGCGGGATAGCCCCCGGGTCCGGCGCCGATCACGACGACGTGCCGCCGACCGTCTGAACCGGTCACGGCGCCCTACGACTCCATCGCCAGCAACGTCGGTCGCTGGAGCGCATCGACAATCCCGGACAGGAAGCGCGCACCGTCGGCGCCGTCGAGCGCCCGATGATCGAACGACAACGAGAGCGGCAGCATGAGCCGGGTCTGCATGACGTCGTCGTGGAGCACCGCACGTGGGACGGCGCGGCCGACGCCCAGGATGCCCACCTCGGGCGGGTTCACGATCGGGGTGAAGAATCCGGTCCCCAGCCCGCCGAGGTTGCTGATGGTGAACGTCGCGCCCTGCATCTCGTCGGGCGTGAGCTTGCCGGCGCGGGCCCGCTCGGCGATGTCGGTCAACTCAACCGCGATCTCGATCACGCCTTTCGTATCCACGTCGCGGACCACCGGAACGATCAGCCCTCGCTCCGTATCGGCCGCCACGCCCAGGTGGTAGTAGCCCTTCCGCACGATCTCGCCGGCGGTGAAATCCAGGCCGGCATTGAGCTTGGGATGCGCCTTCAGCGCCGCCGCAACCACCGGCAGCACGAACGCCGTGATCGTGAGCTTGGCGCCCCGAGCTTGCGCGCGCGCCTTGTACTCGGCGCGCAGGGCCTCGAGGTCGGTCACGTCGGCCTCTTGGAACAGCGTGGCGTGGGGAATCGTGGTCCACGACCGCGTCAGATTGTCGGCCAACGTCCGCCGCAGACGGCTCAGCCGCACGCGCTCGACGGGTCCCCATTGGGCAAAGTCGGGCAGCGGGGTCGCGACGTCCGGCCCGGCCACCGAGGGACGGCGACGCGCATGCGCCTTGACGTCATCCATGGAGATGCGGCCGGCAGGGCCTGAGCCCGCGACCTGGCGTACGTCCACGCCGATTTCCCGCGCGAAGGTCCGCACTGACGGCGCGGCGGCAACCGGCCGGCCGCCGGCATCGATGTCGGCGTCGGCGAAGGGCGGCGCCACGTGGACGTCCGGGCCATCGGTTGCGGGCTCAGGTTCGACCGTCGTCCGCTGCGGCGCAGCCTTGGCATCGGCCGGCGCGCCGTCGGCAGATGGCCCCTGCGACTCATCGACCTGGGGCGACGGCGCCGAGACCGCCGGCGTCTCCGCGCCGTCTGAATCCAGCGTGAGCACGTGCTGGCCCACGGCAATCGTGTCGCCGGACTTGACGTGGATTCCGGTGACTGTGCCGGCGGCGTCCGTGGGCACCTCCAGGGTTGCCTTCTCGCTCTCGATCTCAATCACCGAGTCGCCGGCGTCCACGGCCTGGCCCACGCGCACCAGCACGCTGAGGACGTCGGCGGACTCGATCCCCTCGCCGAGGTCCGGCAGGCGCAGGTCGATGCTCATGGCAGCCGCCGCACGTCGCCCGCGCCCCAGGCTGTCGCTCGCATCAGCTCAGCCGCGGATTCGGTTTCTCGGCGTCGATCTTCAGATCTTCCATCGCCTCGGAGACCAGTTCGGCGTCAATCCGGCTCTCCCGCGCCAAGGCATGCAGCGTCGCCAGGGTCACGAATCGTGCATCGACCTCGAAGAAGTCGCGCAGGGCCGCGCGCGTATCGCTGCGCCCGAAGCCGTCGGTGCCCAGCGCCACCAGCCGCCCCGGAACCCATTTGGCGATGAGATCGGGCAGCGTCTTCATGTAGTCGGTGGCGGCCACGACCACCTCCGGCGCATCCGCCAGGCAGGTCGCCACGTATGAGGTGCGCGGCGTCCGGTCCGGATGCAGCATGTTCCACCGATCCGCGTCCAGCGCCTCGCGACGAAGCTCGGTATAGCTCGTCACCGACCACACGTCCGCCGCCACGCCATATCGTGCAGCCAACATCTCCTGCGCCTGAAGGACCTCGTTGAGGATCGCGCCGCTTCCCAACAGCGTGGCGCGTGGCTGGCCGGGCGCCGCATCGGCGGGGCGCAAGAGGTACATGCCCTTGAGGATGCCTTCGCGCACGCCGTCGTCCGCCGGCAGTTGCGGGTGCGGATACGCCTCATTGCCGAGGGTGAGGTAGTAAAAGACGTCCTCGTCCTGCTCGTGCATGCGGCGGATGCCCTCGCGAATGATCACCGCGATTTCATAGGCAAACGCGGGATCGTAGGCCAGGCACGTCGGCACCACCGAGAACAACAGGTGGCTGTGGCCGTCCTGGTGCTGCAGGCCCTCGCCCGCCAGCGTCGTCCGGCCCGCGGTGGCGCCCAGGAGGAAACCACGCGTCCGCGCGTCGGCCGCGGCCCAGACGAGGTCGCCGACGCGCTGGAAGCCGAACATCGAGTAGTAGATGAAGAACGGCAGGGTGGCGACGCCGTAGGTCGCGTGGGAAGTCCCGGCGGCGATGAACGAGCTCATCGCCCCGGCCTCGGCGATCCCCTCCTCCAGGATCTGGCCGTCGGTGGCCTCCTTGTAGTAGAGGAGCGATGCCGAATCGACCGGCTCGTAGAGCTGTCCCACGGCCGAGTAGATGCCGACCTGGCGGAATAGCGCCTCCATGCCGAAGGTTCGAGCCTCGTCGGGGACGATGGGAACGACGCGGGGACCCAGATTCGGCTCGCGCAGCAGCTTGGACAGCATGCGCACGAACGCCATGGTCGTGGAGGCGGGGCGCTCACTCCCGGCCTCGAATTCGGCAAAGACGTCTGCCGGCGGGGTCGAGATCTGGCTCTTCTCCGCCTTGCGCATCGGCATGAATCCGCCAAGCCGCTCGCGGCGGACGGTCAGATAGCGGACTTCGCGGCTGTCGGGCCCCGGCCGGTAGAGCGGGGCGCGACCGAGATCCTCATCGGAAATCGGGATCTTGAATCGATCCCGAAACTTCACCAGTTCATCCTCGTTCAGCTGCTTCTGCTGATGCGTCACGTTGCGGCCTTCGCCGGCCTCGCCGAGCCCGTAGCCCTTGATCGTGCGCGCCAGCACGACCGTCGGGGCGCCCTCATGCCGCACGGCCGAATTGAACGCCGCGTAGACCTTGCGTGCGTCATGTCCGCCGAGGTTCATGCGCACCAGCTCGTCGTCGCTGCGGTCGGCCACCATGGCTAGCAGCCGCTCGTCCACCCCGTAGAAGTTCTCGCGGATGTAGGCCCCGCCGGCCACGCTGTATTTCTGATACTCGCCGTCGACGATTTGGCCGGCGCGGCGGGTGAGCAGGCCGTCGTGATCATTGGCGAACAGCTCGTCCCAATCGCGGCCCCAGAGGACCTTGATCACGTTCCAGCCGGCGCCGCGAAACAGTCCTTCCAGCTCCTGCACGATGTTGCCGTTGCCGCGGACCGGGCCGTCCAGGCGCTGCAGGTTGCAGTTGACCACCCAGGCCAGGTTGTCCAGGTATTCGCGGCCGGCGAGCGAAATGGCCGCGATGGTCTCCGGCGCGTCGGCTTCGCCGTCGCCCACGAACGCCCACACGCGCTGGTCGGAGGGCTGCTTCAGCCCCCGATCCTCCAGGTAGCGCATGAACCGCGCCTGGTAGATCGACATCAGCGGACCCAAGCCCATGGACACCGTGGGGAACTGCCAGAAATCGGGCATCAGCCAGGGATGCGGGTAGGACGAGACGCCGCCGCTGGGCATGAGCTCACGCCGAAAGTCGTGAATTTGCTCGGCGGTCAGGCGCCCCTCGAGGTACGCACGCGCATAGATGCCGGGCGTCGCGTGTCCCTGGAAATAGATGATGTCCGGCCCCTCGGGGTGATCCGGCCCGCGGAAGAAGTGGTTGAAGCCGACTTCATAGAGCGTCGCCGCCGACGCGTAGGTGGAGATGTGGCCGCCAATGCCGTCCGCCTCGCGGTTCGCGGCCACGACCATGGCCATCGCGTTCCAGCGAATGATGCTGCGGATCTGCCACTCGAGCGCCTCGTCGCCGGGATAGGGCGGCTCACGCTCCGGCGGAATGGAGTTGACGTAGGGGGTGCGCGCGGTGACTGGCAGCACGCCGCCGGCCCGCTGCGCGTGGATTTGCAGCTCTCGCAGCAACTCACGCACACGCTCGTTGCCGGAAAGCCGCCGCACGTCGTGCAGCGCGTCCAGCCAGTCTCGCGTTTCGACCGCGTCGGCCCCCCGACCGCCGTTCAAGGCGCCCTCGCGGTGGGTGTCTAGCTGTGCCATGCGCTCCGCCTAGAGACTACGCAAGGGTAGTACGCCCGGCGACGAGTGCTTCAGTGACTGCTGAGCGGCCGGGGTCGGCCAGGCGCCGCCTGTGGCGGTTGAGGTCTGACGGGGCGCCACCGGCGAGACGAGCGTGCCGCGCCGGGTCTGGCCCTTCATCCCAGGCGCGCGCGGTTCATGGACGCGGCGAGGGCCTGCCGGCCGGCGTGGTAGGAGCTGCGCACCAGGGGTCCGGATTCCACGTGGATGAACCCCAGCGCTTGGGCCTCCTCGGCGATTTCGACGAACTCGTCGGGGTGATAGAAGCGCTGCACCGGCAGGTGCTTGCGCGTCGGCTGGAGGTATTGCCCCACCGTCAGCAGCTCGCAGCGGTTCTCGACAAGGTCGGCAAGCGTCGCGCGCAGCTCGTCGCGGGTCTCGCCCAAGCCGACCATCACGCCCGACTTGGTCGCCACGTCCGGGGCCATGTCCGCCGCTCGGCGGATGAGCTCCAGCGTGCGCTCGTAGCGCGCCTTGGGTCGCACGCGGGCGTAGAGGCGCGGCACCGTCTCGGTGTTGTGGTTCAGCACGACCGGGCGCGCCTCCATCACGGTCGCCAGCGCATCCCAGTTGCCCATGAAGTCGGGAATCAGCACCTCGACCTGGCACGACGGTCGAACCCGGCGCACGGCGCGAATGCAGTCGGCAAACACGCCCGCCCCGCCGTCGGCCACGTCGTCGCGGTTGACGGAGGTGATGACGCAATAGTCGAGCCCCATGCGCTCGACCGCGGCGGCCAGGCGCAGCGGCTCGAGGGGATCGAGCGCGCCGGGCCGGCCCGAGGTGACGGCGCAGAAGCCGCACGCGCGCGTGCAGGTGTCGCCCAAAATCATGAAGGTGGCGTGGCCGTCGTTCCAGCACTCGCCGATGTTGGGGCAGCGAGCTTCCTCGCACACGGTGTGCAGCGACTGCGTGCGCATCAGGCGCTTCAGGCCCGTATAACGGTCGCCGGTCGGCGCGCGCACCTTGAGCCACGCGGGCTTGGGGAATCGGGGCCGGACCTCAGTGACCATTGGCAAGGGCCCTGTCCGCGGCAACGTCGCGCAACCCTACATCGAACGTCTGCGCAAAGGCGGTGATGAACGCTTCCTTGGCCGCATCGTGATCGGGCGCCGCCCCACAGTAGCGCTCCACGGAGGTAATGCCAGCGTCTTGGATGCCGCAGGGCACGATGGCCTCGAAGGCCGTCAGGTCCGGCGCCAGGTTCAGCGCGATGCCGTGCATGCTCACGCCCCCGCGCACGTGAACCCCCAGCGCGGCGATCTTGTCGTTGCCCACCCACACGCCGGGCAGCTCCTTACGGGGCGCGGCGGGAACGCCGAGGGCGGCCAGGGTGGTCACCAGCGTTTGCTCCAGGCCGCGCACGAAGCTGATCGGATAGATGCCGCGGCGGCGCAGGTCCAGGATCGGATAAGCCACCAGCTGGCCCGGGCCGTGGTAGGTCACGTCGCCTCCGCGTTCCACGTCCACGACCTCGATCCCTCGAGCCGCCAGCCGCTCAGGCGACGCCAGCAGATTCGCGGGGTCGCTGCGCCGGCCGCAGGTGTAGACCGGCGGATGCTCCAGCAGCGCCAGCGCCTCCGCCGCCGTGCCCGCGCGAACATCGTCGGCGCGCGCCTGCTGCCACGCCCACGCGTCGCGGTAGGCCACCCGGCCCGCGCGGTGCACATCGATGGTGGTCGACACGATGGCCCGAGCGTACCCACCACGGCGAACCGATCCAAGCTGACCGAAGGATTCAGATTTCGGCACGGAAGCCGGGCGCGCGCTATATCCCCGCGAGTTGCGCGAATTGAAGCTCGGTCGGCTCGGCGCAGCAGAACCAGGCCTCGGTGAGCCTCGGGCGGGCCGCCGCGCGCTCGGCGTCGACGGGGATCCCATGCGCTCGACCCTCGGCCGCGGCTCCCGCGGCGGCGATTGCAGCCGCCCGCACCGCGGCATACGACGACGCAATCTCCGTGTCCGCGTCGGCCAGGGTCGCCACGAGCGTCGCGAGCTCCGCTTGGAACGCGTCGACTGCCGGATCGGCCGCGTGCCAGGTGTAGCTCAGTTGCGCCTCGTCGTACCGCCCCAGGTGGCGTTGCATATCGGGCAAATCGAGCAGCAGCGAGCCCTTCGGCAGCAAGAGCCGGATGCTGTATTGCACCGGATCGACGTTGCCCACCAGGTCGTGGGCGGCGACGAAATCGAGGATGTCCAGCACGTCGGCGAAGGACGTCCACGGCGTGAATGGCAACCAGGACGGTCGCGTCTCGATGCCGTGGCGTCGCAGCAGGGCGATCGCCTCCTCGGCCTCGGCGGCCACATGACCCTTGTCCAGGCGCTCCAGAATCCGGTCGTTTAGCGACTCGAACGCCGAGATGACGAACAGGCATCCGGCGTCGGCGAATTCCGGCCACACGTGGGCGTGCTCCAGGATGTGCTCGACCTTGGTCGTGCAGTCGAACGTGAGCTCCGGGAACCGCGCGTGCATGGCCCGCACGACCTTGTGGGAGTGGCGCCAGCCGTTCAGGAAGTCCGGATCGCCGAAGGTGATGTGGCGCGCACCGGCGTCGACCAGGCGCGCAATGTCGTCCAGCACGGTGCTGGCGCCGACGATGCGAATGCGTCCGTCGTAGACCACCGGCACCGGACAGTGGCGGCACTTGTGCACGCAGCCATGGCTGGCCTCCACGTAACCCGCCAGACGCTCCTCACCGTCGACGGCGAGCCGCGCATAGCGGTCGATCGGCGGCAGCAGCTCGCGCGCTGGGGCGTGATAGGCGTGCTTGGTGAGCTGGATGACCTCCGGGCGGGCGCGTTCGGTCCCGTTCGCACTCGAGAGCGCGTCCACCCAGGCCACAAGCTCCGGCTCGTACTCGCCGGCGAGCGCGCGGTCCATGGCATGGCCTGGGTCGAGCGCCGGTGCCATTTCGCCGTACAAGCCGTAGAAGCAGATCGGAATTCCCGGGTGCGTGCGGCGCGCCGCCTGCGCGGCGCTCACGGCGATGCGCATGGCCGTGTGCATCGGAACCGAGAACGCCAGCGCGTCGATGCCCTCCAGCGCGTCCGGATCCCACATCTCGACGGCGAGGTCCAGCGCGCGCACCTCGTGCCCCGCCGTCTGCAGCGCCGCGGCCGGCGAGGCCGCATGCACGGGCTGATGTCCGAGCTCGTAGGTCGAGACGATCAAGACCCGCATCAACGTCCCGCCTCCGAGTCTTGTGATCCGCTGCGTCGCCGGGGCGCGCGGTTCGGATCGATCTCCACCGCAAGCTTCGCATGTGCGCGCCGCAGCGCCGACTCGACCGCCGCCGGCGTTTCACCCCGCCCAAACACGAAACCAAGGTATCGGTCGCCCTCCGGCAGCGGCTCGACCCAGCCGCCCGGCGCAATCGTGATCTCCAATCCCACGATGCCCGGCACTTCCAGCGCCGCCTCCCGCCCGCGCACCTCGACCAGCACGCCGGCGCGGGGAATGGGCAGCATCATCACGCCCGAGGCGGCATGCGCGGCGGTGGTGTCTCGCAGCGGCAGGTTCAGCGCATGGCGCAGGATGAGCGACTCC
>DAOUKN010000241.1:0-7133 GCA_034421255.1 Chloroflexota bacterium
GCACTGCTGGGATTCACGCAGCTGTCCAGCGGGCGGCTCTTGCTGCCGCTGCATTTCTACGACTTCGACCGCGAGGCAGGGAAGAACGTCGCCAAGTCGTGCTACTCGGATGATGGCGGGCGCACCTGGCACGCCGATTCGACGGAGTTGCCGGTGCCCTCGGGCGGGCGCCACAGCCACTCCGGGGCGGTTGAGCCCACCGCCGCGGAGCTTGGCGACGGTCGGGTCTGGATGGTCATTCGCACCCAGTTCCGCCGCCTGTACGAGTCATTCTCGAGCGATGGCCGCACCTGGAGCACGCCGCAGCCGACGCGATTCCGGGCGCCAAACTCCCCCTGCTCGGCGACGCGCCTGGCCGACGGCCGGTTGATGCTTGTCTGGAACAACACGCAGGGCCCACCCTTCGGCGGCGAGTCGCGCAACGTTCACGCGTCGCGGCACGTCATGAACGCCGCCATATCGCACGACGACGGGACCACCTGGCAGGGATACCGCGAGTTTGCGCGGCAAATCGACCACGACAACGAGGACGACCAGGTGAGCTACCCGATCATCAACCCGTTGTCCGATGGCCGCGTCCTGGTCCAGTTCGCCCACGTGATGACCGGCTGGCGCCGGGTGGAGACGGACTACGTGGTCTTCGACCCCGACGTGCTGACCGAAACGACCGACGCCGACGACTTCACTCACGGCTTGCGCGGCTGGTCCACCAACGGCTGCGGCGGCGTGAGTGTTGAACACGAAGACGGTGAGGCGATGCTGCGTCTGCGGCGCGTCGACGACCGGCCGACGGCGGCTGAGCGGAACTTCCCCTTTGGTCCGCGGGGCGAGCTGCGATTCGAGATTCGGCGCGCAGCCGATGCGATTGGCGTTGACCTCGTGCTGGACGAGACCTTCTGGCGCCCAAACGATCGACGGCCGGACGGCGCCGTGGATTCGTCCTTGGGCATCGCGGAGCTGCCCGCCGACATTTGGACGCCGGTAACCGTGGCCTGGGACATTGCTCGCGGAGAAGCGATGGTGAGTGTCAACGGCTCCGAGCGCCGGTTGCCAATCCAGGGCGACGCGCGTGGGTTGTGCTACCTCACGCTGTACGGACGCGCGTCCGGTCCCGAGCTCGCCGCAACCGACGTGCGGCGACTGTCGGTGGAAGTGACGCCTGAGTAGGTCGGGCCCTCAGCTCGCGGAAGTTGTCCGCCGCCGCTGGCGCTACCATGCGGCGATTGGGCGTTGCTGGGAGTGAGCCATGTATTCGATCGCCCCGCCCGAATTGACGGCGGTATCGCACTGGCCGGCCCGTTGGATCTGGACCGACGGCGACCCAAAGCCGCGCAATTGCTATCTCATGGCCCGGCGGAGCTTCGATCTGGATAGCGACGCCACGGATGCGCAGTTGCACATCTCGGCCGCCGACCGCTACGTGCTGTGGATCAACGGACGCTACCTGGGACGCGGACCGGCGCGCAGCGATCCACGGCGCAAGAGCTATGACTCCCATGACGTGGCGGCGCATCTGAAATCAGGTCGCAACGTGATTGCGGTGCAGGCCTACCACTACGGGATTGAGGGCAGCCGCGGCACGGGCTGGGGCAGCAGCAGCGGTTCGTCCTACTCGGTCGGTGAAAGGGCGGGACTCTGGGCGCAGCTCGATCTCACCCTGGCCGACGGCTCGGCGCAAACCATCGGCACCGATTCGGACTGGGTCCTGCAACCCGCGCGGGGCTGGCGGACCGATGTCGAGCTCATCAACAGCCTCGTGGGCTTCATCGAGGTCTACGACGCCGGGGCCGATCCCGCCGATTGGACCGAGCTGGACTTCGACGACGGCGACTGGGCGCGTGCGGTCGAGATCACCGGAAACGACGTGGAGTGGTTCGTCTTCGAGAAGCGCGAAATCCCGCAGATGGAAGAGCGCATGGTCTATCCGCGCGAGGTCGTCGACGTGGGCGAAACCATCGACCTGGGCCGGGCGGGCCAGATCGACATCCCCGAGCTGCTGTACAGCGAGCCGCACCTGCCGCTGGAAAACGCACTGGCACAGGAGACGTCGGCGGCGCTGGAACCGGACGGATCGGCGGCGACGCTGCAAAGCGTCTTTGCTCCCGGTCAAGGCATTCGCGCGCCCTTCCTGGTCGTTGACTTCGGCCGGCAGCTCTTCGGCTATCCGAGGCTGGAGTTCGATGCGCCGGCGGGGGCCATTTTGGACGTGACCTACGGCCAGCAACTGCTGGGCGGGCGCATTCCGGCCGCGCTGCGCTACGGCGACCGCGTCATCGCTCGCGAGGGACGCCAGACCTGGCAGGTCGGCGAGTATCGACAGTTTCGCTACCTGCACGTCACCGTGCGCAGCCGGCACGAACCCGTCCGACTGCACTCGATTGGCCTGAACGAATACCGCTACCCGGCCGATGTCCGCGGGCGCTTCGAGTGCTCGGACGAGGTGCTGACCAAGGTCTGGACAGCGTGCGTCGACACCATGGAATCGCACATCGAGGACACGCTGGTGTGCGACTCCTACCGCGAGCGCGTGCCCTGGAGCGCCGGCGACGGCAGCCACGGGGGACGCTTCACCCACGTCGCCTGGGGCGATCTGCCGGTGGTGGACCGCTACTTCCGCCTGTTCACGCTGAGCGATCGGGGCGACGGGAACCTGATGATGGCCTTCCCGCCCAGCTTCTGGCCGACGCACGTGAACCAGCACTTCATGCTGCAGTGGAGCACGCGCATTCGCGAAATCTATCTCTACGGCGGGCGGCGCTGGGTGCTGGATGAGCTGTATCCCAGCGTGCGCAAGCAGCTCGATTGGTTCGTCCCGCACCGCGACCGGACGACCGGGCTGCTGACCTGGGTGCACCCGCTCTATCACATCGATTGGACGCCCAACGACTTTCGTGGAGCGAGCGTCATCACCAACTGCCTCTACGTCGCCAGCCTGGAGGACGCGGCGGCGCTGGCGGATGCGGTGGGTCGAGACGATGACGCCGTGCGCTGGCGCGAGATTGCACAGCAGGTGGGCCCCACGGTGCGAGATAGCTTCTGGAACGAGTCGCGCGGGCTTTTCGTCGACGCGGTGCGCGACGGCGCTCAGTCTCCGGTGGTGAGCGAATTGGGGAACTCGCTGGCGGTCATGTACGGGGTGGCGACGCCGGAGCAGACGGCGCGCATTGCCGACCACCTCGCAAGCCTGCCGGACGACATGGTGCCGACGAGCCCATTGTTCTATGGCTACGTCGCGGACGCATTGATGCTCGCGGGGCCGCGTCCCGGCGGCGCCGAGCGGCTGAGTGAGCGCTACGCCTACATGATGGGCGCGTCAGACCAGCCGACGATCTGGGAGGGCTGGGACAACTTCACGGCGGGCAACGGCATCGTGCGCGACGAGCAGATGGCCACCTGGGCCACCGAGCAACGCGTGCGCCCGGCGGGCGTCCGCAGCCTGGTGCATAGCGGCGGTGTGCTCACGGGCACCGTGCTGTTGGCGCGCATTCTGGGCGTGATGCCGACCGGTCCGGGCTTCTCGACGTGCGAGATTCGACCACGACCAGGCGGATTGGAATGGGCGCGCGGCGTCCATCCCGCGCCGCAGGGGGATATCGAGGTTGCCTGGCAGCAGCGCAATGGCGCCTTCGAGCTTCAGGTGACGGTGCCCGACGGCGTGGCGGCGGACGTGGTGCTGCCGCGAACGGATCCGGCGCAGTCGGCGCTGGTGATCGACGGACGTACCACCTCGCTTGAAGCGCCGCCGCCGGGAGTCGCCGTTTCGGACGATGTGGTAACCATCGCGACCGCCGCCGTAGGCGACGGCGCACACGAATTCCAACTCCGCGCCGCGGAGTAGCAGGAGCAGCCATGGCCAACCAGCAGCGTCCGAATTTCCTGTTCATCACCACGGACCAGCAGCGCTGGGACGCCATGGGGCACAACAACCCGCATATCCGCACGCCGGCCATGGACTCGCTGGCGCGTGACGGGCTGCGGTTCGACCGGGCGTATCCGACGAATGCCATCTGCATGCCCGCCCGCGCCAGCATGATTACCGGCCGCAGCCAGCGCGGGCACCAGGTGTTCGACCACGCGGTGAACATGAGCGAGTCGATTCCGGTGCTGGGCGACTCGCTGCGAGAGGCCGGCTACACCACGGCCTTGATCGGCAAGGCGCATTTCAAGACCGCCGATCTCGAGGATGTGCTGCCGGACGATCCGCCGCCGGGGGCGCCGGTCAGCGACGAGGACGGGCTGTGGTACGGACCGTATTTCGGCTTCGACTACACGGAGATTCACACCGGCCACGCCTACCCCGCCGGCCATTGGCGCGTGTGGCTGGAGCGCAATCATCCCGAGGGCCTGCGGCTCTGGCGGCAGGACCAGGCGCTGGAGGAGCCCAGCGGCGCCTTCGCGAGCTGGAAGAATTCGATCCCCGCCGAGTGGCACTACACGCACTGGACGGCCGATCGCACCATCGAGTGGCTGCGCCGGCATGACGCCGATGAGCCGTTCTTTCTCTGGATGTCGTTCGCCGATCCGCACCAGCCGTTTGCTCCGCCGCGGCCCTACTGCGACATGTACGACGCGGCGGCGATGCCCGGTCCGTTTCCCCAGGAGGACGTGAGCCGCAAGCCGCCGGCCTACCAATGGGCGCGGGACGGCATGCCCTACGGCGGCTACAACACCCACGTCGGCTGGTCCGGGGATCACTTCGGCGAGATCGTGGCGCACTACTACGGGCTGACGACGTTCATCGACGACGAGATGGCCCGCGTGCTGGAGGAATTGGATCGGCTGGGGCTGCGCGATTCCACGCACGTGGTGTTCACGTCGGACCATGGCGAGGGATTGGCGGACCACGGCGTGGCGGCCAAGCCGATGATGTCGTACGAGGCTGTCAACCGGGTCCCGATGCTCTGGCGGCATCCGCCGACGGTGGAAGCCGGCAGGAAGTACGACAGCGTGATGACGCACCTGGACCTCACGCCCACTGTGCTCGACCTCGCCGGCGCCGAACCCCTGCTGGGGATGGAAGGCCGCTCGTTCGCGCCGGTCCTGCGAGGCGAGACCGACACCCACCGCGACGCCGTGATCGTGGAGCGCATCACGGTGATGGGCGGTGGTGGTCGGCGGTTGCTGGACTCGAAGCAGCCGAGACGCGGTCCCGGCGTCGGCAGCTGGCCGCAGAATCACGACCAGCCGTTCGAGATTCGGGTCAAGATGCTGGTGACCGACCGTTGGAAGCTCTTGCACTACGGCGGGCAGCCCTACGGCGAGCTCTACGACGTGGTCAACGACCCCGAGGACATCAACAACCTGTGGGACGACCCCGAGTACGCCGACGTGCGGCGTGAGCTGACCGACCGCCTGTTGGCGGAGCTGATCGACTCGGAGCTTGGCGACGCCGTGGCCATCCGCCACGCGCAGGCGCTCGGCGGCGCGCTGCGCGATCAGCGCCTGGTCGAAGGCCAGCCCGAGGCGCGCGCCTCGCTGGAGGGACGCACCCGGGGCATATAGGCGCGGCGCCTGCGCCACCGACATGAGGGCGGATGGCGTGCATGCGTCTCAATCCGTTCGCCCTGAGCTTGTCGAAGGATCCTCCGAACGGATTGGGGCGCGGCTTGGGGAGTTGCTAAGCGCCTCCCTAGCTGTGGAGCTCCTCCACGTCGCTCTCGCCGCAGATGTCCATGAGCGTGTGCTGCACGGCCAGATCGTGGGCGTAGTCGAACCACGGCTCCTGCTCGCCGCGCACGCACGCCGCGAACTCGTCGATGTCGGCCCGGAAAGGCTCGAAGGGATCGGCGCCGTGGATGTGCCAGCCGTCGGCGCCCGCGCCGGGACCGCCGGTGTGGATCGCCGCTGACGGCACGCGGTCGCCGGCGATCATGAACGGCGTCACGATCGCCTGGGCCTCCGAGCCGTAGACCTCGAAGCTGCGCGGGCGCCGGTTCTCGGTCTCCAGGAAGCTCAATTCGATCGAGGCGAGCGTCTCGGGATACTCGAGCACGACGATGTTCAGGTCGTAGTAGTCCTGTGCCTGTGATTCGGGGCGCACCTGGCGCTGGAAGGGGTGGACGGCGTCGGGCGTTCCCGCCACGGCCATCACCATGTCGAGCGCGTGGCAACCCAGGTTGTAGAAGGCGCCGCCACGGAAATAGGGCCCGCCAAGCTGCCGCGGGAGCACGTCGGCGCTAAACGGTGAGCCCATGTGCGCGCGCACGAGATGCACGGTGCCGAAATCCCCGGCGCGAACCATGTCGATCACACGGCGAAACGGCGGCAGCGGGCGGAAGTTGTACCCGACCTGAAAGAGCAGGCCCTTCTGCTTGGCCGTGCCGATCAACTCGTCGGCATGGGCCTTGGTCCAGCCGCAGGCTTTCTCCATGAGAACGTGCTTGCCGGCGGCGAGCGCCCGGCGGGCGTAGGACGGATTCTCGACCTCGGCCCCGCCGATGACGACGCCCTCGATGGATGAGTCGCCGAGCACGTCGTCGATGTCGTCGATCCAGGTGATGTGCTGGTACTCGGGGGTCGTCTCCCGGTCGGCGCGGAACTCGAGGCTGGGCTCGTAAATGCCGACGAGGTCGATGTCGGGGGTGTCTCGCAGCCAGCGCGTCTTGGTGCGCGCGTGTCCGTGCTTGGCGCCCAGCATGGCCAGGCGGAGTTGGTCGCTCATGGGGAGGGTCCTCGGAGAGGCGTTGGCGGATTGTCTAGGCGATGCGCCGGAGTGGCAACCGGCGTTGAGCGCTCAGTACCCCGCGCGCTTGTCGACCAGGCTCAGCAGCGGCTCGCCGGCCTGAAACCGGCACAGGTTGTCGGTGAAGAGATCCAGCCAGCGGCGCTCTTCTTCGGTCGACGTGGCCCGGTGGAACGACAGGTGGAAGGTGTCGATGTCCCACAGCGGCGAGTCGTCCGGCGGCGGGGCGATCTGCAGGCTGGCGCCGGCGAGGCGCCCGTCGCGCAGGGCGTTGGCCAGGGCGTCCAGGTCATAGATGACGTCGCGTCCGGAGACGTCGATCAGGTAGGCGGAGGGTTTCATCAGGGCAAGCTCGGCGGCGCCGATGAACTGCTGGGTCTCGGGCGTGTTGGGGACGGCCACGGCGACGTAGTCGGACTCGCGGAGCAGGCGCGGCAGTTCATCCCGAGGC
>DAOUKN010000242.1:0-5904 GCA_034421255.1 Chloroflexota bacterium
CTCGTCGGCTTCCACGACCATCCAGCTGTCGCGCCGGTAGCGCCCGTTGGCGTGATCGAGCGACGGGCTGGCGGCGCCAAGCAGGAAGCTGGGATCGCGGCCGGTCTCGCGCAGGACCGCCGCAACCATGGCGCTGGTGGTGGACTTGCCGTGGGTGCCGGCGACGGCAATGCCGCGGGACGCGTTGAAGAGCTCGGCGATGATCGCCGCGCGCGAGGCCACCGGCACGCTGCGGGTCCGGGCCTCGACAAGCTCCGTGTTGTCGGCGGGAACGGCGGCGGAATGCACCACCAGGTCGGCGCCGGCCACATTGCCGGCGTCATGGCCCTGACGAATCCGAGCGCCGCGCGACTCAAGCTGTGCCGTGGCGGCGGTGGCGCGCAGGTCGCTGCCGCTGACTTTCAGTTCAAGATCGAGCAGCGCGGCCGCCACGCCGGACATGCCCGCGCCGGCAATGCCGACCACGTGCACGCGGCGCACGTCCGCTCCGAGCAGCCGGCCGGGCGCGGCGCTCATGCCGTCGCCGCCTGGCAGGTCGAGTCGGCCAGCCCGATCGCGAGCCGGGCCACGGCGTCAGCGGCGTCCGGCCGGCCTCGCGCGGCCGAGGCGCTACGCATCCGGTCGAGGCGCGGAGCGTCGGCCAATAGATCGGTGATCGTCGACGCCAGCTCGCCGCGGGCAAGGTCATCCTCGAGCAGGACGACCGCCGCGCCGGACGCGGCGACGGCATTGGCCGTGGCGATTTGATGTCCGGCCCCGAAGGCGCCGGGCGCGATCACGGCCGGGGTGCCGACGGCGCCGAGCTCCGCCACCGCCGTCGCGCCCGAGCGCGTCACGATCAGGTCGGCGGCCGCCATGAGGTCCGCGAAGCCCTCGTTGATAAAGGCATGGACGTGATAGCGGGCGCGCCGGTCGGGGGGAAGGCTCCCACGCACCGACGCGAGCCACTCGAAGTCGCCGCGCCCGGTGACGTGCACGATGGCGACCCGGTCGAGCAGGTGGGTGAGATCCCGCGCGACGGCGGCGTTGACCGCGTGCGCTCCCTGGCTGCCGCCCACCACCAGCACCAGGGGCTCGTCCGACGCGACGCCCACACGAGCCCGGCCGGCGACGCGGTCGGGACGGGCAAAGGCATCCCGCAGGGGATACCCCGTGAATTCGACCCGTGGGCCGCGCAGTTGCCCCACCGCCTCGCGGAAGGACACCGTGGCGACGGTTGCCAGCGGGGCCAGCGCCTTGGTGGCCCAACCCAGCTGCGCGTCGCCCGAGAAGATCAGGCGGGGAATGCCCCGCAGCCACCCGGCCAGCATGACCGGAACGCTGACGTAGCCGCCGCTCAGGACGATCGCGTCGGGCGGCCGTGCGCCAAGGTCGCGCCACACGGCAACGGTCGAGACGCCAAGCCGCCAGAGCCGCGCCGGAAGCCGGGCGAACCCCACGCCCACGATGCCGCGGACACGAATCGGAAAGAGGTCGAACTCCACGCCGCGGTACAGCTCGCGGTCGAGCTCGCGCGCGCCGCAGACGATGGTGAGATCGGCCCCGTCGTCGCCCAGCAGCTTGCGCAAACGCCGCGCGACGGCCAGGGTCGGGAAGATGTGTCCGGCGGTACCGCCGCCGGCCAGCACGATTCTCATTCGCGCCGCTGCAGGGCGGATTTCCGCGCCACGTTGAGCAGCATGCCCATCATCAGCAGCGAGGCGAGAAGCGACGAGCCGCCCAGGCTCACGAATGGCAGCGTGAGGCCCGTGACCGGGATCAATCCCGTGACGACGCCCATGTTGACGAATGCCTGAAACGTGAGCTGGGTGACGATGCCGACGGCCAGCAAGCGGCCGAACGGATCCTCGGTCGAGCCCGCGATCTGGATGCCCCGCACGAAGAGCGCGAGAAAGAGCACCAGCACGAGGCCGGTGCCGACGAGGCCGAACTCCTCGCCAATCACGGCGAAGATAGAGTCGGAATCGGGTACCGGCAGCAGGAATTTCTGCGTGCCGGCCCCCAGACCGCGCCCGGTGACGCCGCCGGCGCCCAGGGCGATCTTGGCCTGTGCGGCCTGATAGCCGGTGTTGGTGACCTCGGGGTCGCGCGTGAGGAAGGCCAGTACGCGCGCCCGCTGGTACTCGTGGATGGCGATGGAGATGGCGCCGGCCGCCAGCGCGCCGATCGGCAGCACCGCCAGGTGCCGCAGCCGGACGCCGGCCACGAACAGCATGGCCAGACCCACCGCGGCCATCGTGACCGCCGTTCCCAGGTCGGGCTCGGCAACCACCGGCAGCACCACCGCCGCGAGCAGCCCGCCGCCGCCCAGCAGGCCAATGCGCCAATCACGCACGCGGCCGCCGAAGTGCTTGCCCAACTTGGCCAGCGCCAGAATCAGGGCGAGCTTGGCGAACTCACTGGGCTGCAGCGTGAAGTCGCCGATGACGAACCAGCGTCGGGCCGCCAGCTGCGGCGGCGCGTTCGAGAAGAAGTAGACCCCAAGCAGGAGCAGCCAGGCGATGCCCAGGGCGGGAAGGGCCACCCGCTCGTAGCGCTGGTAGTCCACGGCGCTCAGGCCCAATGCCAGCACCAGGCCCGTAATGCCAAAGATCATCTGCTGAATCGTGTCGGCGTCGAGGGGCGCCCCCTCGCCGAGCACCGCCGGAATGCGCGCGCTGGCGACCATGACCGCGCCGCCCAGGGGCAACAGCACCGTGAGCAGGAGCAGAATTGGATCCTGCGGCGGCCAGCGGAGCCCACGCGCGGCGGGCCGTGCCTGCGTCGCCATCAGCTCATGCCGCCCGCGCCGGGATTCGCAGGTACGAAAACACCCGGGTCATGATGCGCTGAAACGTCGGCGACGCCACGAAGGCCCCGAAGTAGCCCTCCTGAGGACGGTTGATGACCACCAGCGTGAGCAGTTTCGGGTCCTCCAGCGGGCCGAATCCCACGTAGGACGCGATCGAGAGATCGGATTGAAAGCGCCCGCCGACCGGAATTTCGGAGGTGCCGGTCTTGCCGGCGGTGCGATATCCGGCCACGGTGGCGGGGTTGTTCGGAATTCCCCCTTCGGCGCTCTCCATCATCTGCATGAGCGTGCGCGCCGAGTCGGCCGAAACGACCCGCCGCACCTCCTGTGGCTGCACGAAGCCCCGCCGGCCGTCGGGGTGCTCGACCGCCCGCACGATGTGGGGACGCATGAGCACGCCGTCGTTGGCGACCGCGCCGATGGCGGCGGCAATCTGGAGCGCGGTTGTCCCGATTCCGTGACCGAACGAATTGGCCGCCAGATCGGCCTGAAACCACCCGCGGTCGCCGCGCCGACGCACGATGCCCGGCACCTCGCCGCTGAGGTCCACGCCGCTGACCTCACCGAAGCCAAACTTCTCGATGTAGCGGTAGAACCGGTCCGGACCGGTCTTGTCCGCGACATAGATGGCGCCGGTGTTGCTCGAGTGACGCAGGACGCTCGTCATGTTCTGGTCGGGATAGGTCTGCAGGTCCCAGTTCTTAAACTCCTCGCCGAAGTAGCGAATGGTTCCCGGCAGGTCGTGGGTCGATTCGGGCGTGATGGCCTTGCTGTCCAGTCCGGCGGCCATGGTGACGAGCTTGAACGTGCTGCCCGGCTCGTAGACGTGGCTCAGCGCGCGGTTGGCGAACTCGGGGCCGAAGGACTGGTATTCGTGCACCCGCGCCGGGTCGTAGTCGGGCACGTTGGCCAGCGCGAGGATGGCGCCGGTGCGCGGGTCCAGCATGATCACCGACCCCGACGCCGCGCTGAAGCGCTCGACCGCTACTTCGAGCTCTTCCTCCACGATGTGCTGAATGGTGCGGTTGAGGGTGAGCGTGAGATGCGACCCGTGGCGGGCCGGTAGCAAATTGTGACGCCCGATGGGGATCTCGCGGCCCAGGCGGTCCAGGTCCGAAGTGCGCAGGCCGGGGCTGCCGGACAGCAGATCGTCGTAGTGCGCCTCGACCCCGGCTTGTCCCACGACTTCGCCGGGGCGATCGACGCGTTCGCCGAGAAACCCCAACACGTGGGAGCCGAGGCGGCCATTGGGATAGACGCGCACGCGATCCGGCTCGAGCCGGATGCCCGGCAACTCGCCGGCCGCGACGGCGCTGCGCAACTGCCGTTGCTCGTCATCCAGGATGCCCCGCGCCAGCAGCGCATATCGGGACCGCGGGTTGCTGATCGCGTTCGCAACCGGAATGGGCTCGAGGCCCAGGATGTCGCGGAGGCGGTTGGCAACGTCGTAGGGAGCGCTCTCCTCGTGCACCACGCTTGGGTCCGCCACCACCAGCGTGGCGCTGCGCTCGATGGCCAGCACGTCGCCGGAGATGTCGAAAATCGTGCCGCGACGCGGGTGCAGCTCGGTCCGCGCCAGCAGCTCACCGGCGCCGCGGGCCGCGAGATCCGCCGACTGGTTGACATGCCAGTCGTACAGGCGCCAGCCGAGGACGCCGGCGCCGAGCGCCGCGCCGCCAAGCATCACCGCCAGACGCCGGCTTGGGTCGGCGGGCGCGTCGCCGCGGTCGGTGACCGGGCGCCTATTCGCGGAGGCTGGTGATCTTGGCACTGATCGCTCGCAGAAATGCTTCCCACCACGGCATCGCATACAGCCGCTGGCCCGGCGCCGCCCAGACCGGCAGGTCCAGCGACACGCCCGGCGGCAGGGCCTGACTGCTGACGTAGAGCGAATCGGTCGGTTCGCGCATATCCAGGTCCCTGAAGGCCACCCGCTGCACGGTTGGCAGATCGTTTTCGGTGGCCAGCTGCGCGCGCAGGTCCTGTTGCGTCTGGAGCAGCACTTCGAGCCGCCGTTCCAGCGACTGCACCTCACCGCCAACGCGTACGATCGCCTGCGTCTGCTGCACCCAGACCATGGCGAGCACAAAGGCCGCCACGATGAGCGCCAGCACCAGGCGCGACGGGCTGATCGGCCGCAGGACCACCTGCGCAAACTGCGCCGGCAGCGCCACGCGGCGCTGGATCCGTGCCTCACGGACGGCCATGGCGCACCTCGGGGCGAGCGGCCATCAGTGGGGCAGCGTCAGGCGCGCGGCGCGCAGCTTGGCGCTGCGCGCTCGACGATTCGCCGTCACTTCCGCCGCGTCGGCTCGAAGGGGCGAGCGCGTGAGAATCTCCGCCGTGCCCGCGGCGGCCCAAGCGCGGAACCGGTGCTTGACGATGCGGTCCTCGTGACTGTGGAATGCGATCACCGCCACGCGGCCCTCCGGGGCGGCCAGATCGTGCGCGGCCCGCAAGCCGGCCGTCAGGGCGCCCAGCTCGTCGTTGACCGCCATGCGCAAGGCCTGAAACGTGCGGGTGGCCGGATGAATGCGCTGCCGACCGGGGATGGCGCGTTTCACCGTCGCCGCCAGTACCGTGGTGGTGGTCATCGGCCGGCGCTGCACGATGCGGCGGGCAATGCGCCCGGCGCGACGCTCGTCCCCATAGCGGCGCAGCAGCTCGGCAAGCTCCGGCTCGGGCAGATGGTTCACCAGGTCCAGCGCGGGACGTCCGCAATTCGGATCGAAGCGCATGTCGAGCGGCCCATCGTGCTGAAACGAGAACCCCCGCGACGGATCGTCGAGCTGGTCGCTGGAGAGTCCGAGATCAAAAATCACCCCGTCGGCGCGGTCGAAGCCGTGAGCCGGGGCAACGCGCGCCAGGTCGCGGAAGTTGGCCTGCACGGGCGACACGCGGGGATCGTCGTTGAATCTGGCGCGAAGCCGCGCCACGGCGTCGGGATCGGCATCGAGTGCCAGGACGCGTGCGGCTCCGGCGGCTAGGAGTGCTTGGGTGTGCCCCCCGGCGCCGGCCGTCGCGTCCACGTAGCTCCCCTGCTGTGAAACCTCCGTGAGGTCAATGACCGCCGCAACGAGCACCGGAGCGTGAACTGGCGACGCTCCCTTCGG
>DAOUKN010000243.1:0-7107 GCA_034421255.1 Chloroflexota bacterium
CAGCAAGCGGTGCAGCAGCTTGTGGACCTGCTGACCGATGGCCTGCCCGAAGACCTGACGGACGCCCGGGAGCTGACGGACCCGACCGAACGCGGCCGGTGGCTGCTGGCGCAGTTGCTCGACTGGCACCGGCGCGAGGACAAGGCGTTCTGGTGGCGCTACTTCCAACTGCGGGACGAGCTCACCGACGAAGACCGCGTGGACGAATCCGATGCGCTGGGCCGGCTCAGCTTCGTGGACAGTTGGGCCGATCCAACGCCCAGGTCCCGCTCCACCATCTACCGCTTTCGGTTCCCGCCGCAGGACCACAAGATTGAGGTGGGCGACCGGCCGCACGACCAGGACGGGATGACGGTCGGCGAAGTGTTTGGGGTAGACGACCGAGCCTGCGTGATTGACCTGAAGCTTGGGTCGAGTCGCGCGGCGCCTGCACCGACCTCGCTGATCCCCTACGAATACGTCGATCCAGGCCCAAAGCCGCCCAGTCTTTGGGATCTGGCCCTGTGGGTGATCGAGCACGGAATCGACGCTCCCGGGCCCTACCGCGCGGCGCACGATCTGTTGATGCGCCGACCGCCGCGGGTCGGACAGGGGATCGGTGAGGCGTTGGCGGGTGACGGCGAGGATGCGCAGGATGTGGCCCGCCGCTCGGTCCAGACGCTGGACGAGAGCTACCTGGCGATCCAGGGACCGCCCGGGTCGGGCAAGAGCACGGTGGGCGCGGAGATGATTGTGGACCTGGTGCAAGCCGGGAAGCGCGTCGGCGTCACGGCCAACAGCCACAAGGTGATTGGCGAGTTGCTGGAAAAGACGGCGCGAGTCGCCGCCGAGCGCGGAGTCCACGTCAGAATCGGCCAGCGGACCCGCTACAAGTCAGCCGTGCCCGAATTCGCCGACGCCGTACCCCTCGCGACCACGACGGATGCGTTGATGGCTCTCTCGACGGGCTCGCTCGATGTGGTGGGCGGAACCTCATGGCTCTGGGCGCGTGGTGGGGCAGGGGGCCTGGTGGACGTTCTCTGCATTGACGAGGCCGGTCAGATGTCGCTGGCCGATGCCCTGGCCTCGGCGCGATGCGCCAATAGCCTGCTGTTGCTCGGCGACCCGCAGCAGTTGGATCAGCCGCTTCAAGGCGTGCACCCGCCGGGCGCGGACTGCTCGGTGCTGGCGCACGTGCTCGACGGCGCCCGAGTCATGCCACCGGAATTCGGGCTGTTTCTCGACGGTACGTGGCGGCTGCATCCCGACATCTGCGAATTCACATCGGAGGTGTTCTACGAGGACAGCCTCCATGCGCACGACGGACGCGAGAACCTGGACCTGGCCGGCTCGGCTCCGTTCCAAGGGACGGGGCTGCGTTTCGTGAGGGTCGAGCACGAGCGCCGCATCAGCGACTCGGAGGAAGAGTCGGCGGCGATTGCCGAGTACGTCGACCGGCTGCTCCGGTCGCGCGCCGCATGGACCGATGCCGACGGTGCGACCCACGCGCTGACCGACCAGGACGTGCTCATCATCACGCCCTACAACCGGCAGATCCGGGAGCTGGTCTCCCGACCCGAGCTTCAGGCATTGCGCGTCGGCACGGTCGATAAGTTCCAGGGCCAGGAAGCTCCGATCTCGATCTACTCGATGGCGACCAGCTCAGCCGACGAGGCCCCGCGCGGCATGGAGTTTCTCTACAGCCTCAACCGCCTCAACGTCGCGACCAGCCGGGCCAAGTGCCTGGCGGTGGTCGTGGCCAGTCCGGGCCTGCTCGCCGTGCGCTGCCGCACGCCCCGCCAGATGCACCTGGCCAACGCCCTCGCCCGCCTGTTCGAGATGGCGCACGACGAAATCCAAGGCTCTCTGAGGCTGCCGTAGGTGCAGGTCGCCAGGTTCAAGTCGATGGCAGGCGTTCGCGGCCAAAGGCTGTGGGGTGTGTTGCTCAGCGTCCAGTCAATAGGTTGCGAGGCGAATGTCTCTGGACAGCGCGTAGTGAGGTGCCCGGATGCAACTTCGCCGCAGACTGCATCGAATCTCATTGAATGCCCGATAGAATTCGCTGCCAGGTCGTCGCCTGTTGACTTGCCCCGGTCGTGCCTGATCACGTCGGGAGCTGCCCGAGTCCCGACAGGCCCAGGATTCTCCGAGCAGTGATTGATCGGCGCGACTGGAGTTCAATGTGAAGATCCTCTGTTGGAACATGGCCCATTCACGTCGGTCATGGGATGTGCTGCTGCAGATGGCCGATATCGACGTTGCACTCTTGCAGGAAGCCTCGCGTGTGCCCGAGGATCTGCGTCACACCGTCGACGTCGACTACAGCCTTTGGCCAGAGCGCCACGTTGACGCGCTGGGGTATCCCTCGGTCGTGGCGAGGCTCTCGGATCGCGTAGCTGTGAAGTTCATTGCAACCGGGCCGATGGGGGATCACTTCAGCCAAGACTTCTACACGAGCGAGTGGGGCACGCTCGGTGCGGCGATAGTGAATCCGATCGACGGCGACGAGTCGTACATCTTGGTTTCCATGGCTGCCGCCTATAACGCCTACACGCAGGAGTCGGGCTCCCCGAGTCGTCGCGAGTGCATCGGTTCGGTGCACCGGCTGATCTCCGATCTCTCGCGCCTGGTTGGTCGCCGGAGCCGCGTCATCGCCGCAGGCGACTGGGCCATCCACCCGGGCTGGAGCACCTATCCGACATCGGTTTGGAACGAGCGGGAGGCGCTTCACTTCCGGACTGCGTTCGATCGGATGCAGGCGCTGGGTTTTCGCCAACTAGTGCCCGACGGACGCCGCAGCGACCGCGGTGACGTCGTGACCTTCAGCACGATGGGCAGCACACCAGCGCAAGCCTGGACACAAGCCGACTACGTCTTTGCCACGGAGAACATTGCCGACCGCGTGTCTGTGCATGCCCTCAATCATCCTGACGATTGGGGCCCGAGCGACCACTGTCGCCTGGTCATCGACTGTGGTTGAGGCTCGACGTTCGGCGGCGCTCCCTCATCGCTCGCTGTGCTCAGCGGCGCGCGGCATGGAGTTCCACTACAGCTTCAAACGCTTGAACGTCGCCACCAGCCGGGCCAAGTGCCTGGCGGTGGTCGTGGCCAGCCCGGTCCTGCTCGCCGTCCGCTGCCGCACACCCCGCCAGATGCACCTGGCCAACGCCCTCGCGCGCCTGTTCGAAATGGCGCACGACGAGATTCAAGGCTCCTTGAGGCTGCCGTAGGTGCATGCCGCCGGAAGGGGCGACCGGGTGAATTTGCCAAGCACACAGGACCGTTTTCGCGGCTGCCTGCTGGGCCTCGCGGCAGGTGATGCACTGGGCGCCACGCTGGAGTTCAGGTCGCCCAACACGTTCGAGCCGATCGACGACATGATCGGCGGCGGACCATTCGGCCTGACGCCCGGTCAGTGGACCGACGACACGTCCATGGCCCTGTGCCTGTCCGCGAGCTTGGTCGAATGCGGCGAATTCGATCCGATCGACCAGATGGGTCGCTACGTGCGCTGGCGAGCTAAGGGATACCTCTCGTCCATCGGCAAGTGCTTCGACATCGGGAACACCGTCGCGCGTGCATTGGACCGCTTCGAGGTCACGGGCGAGCCCTATGCCGGCTCGTCCGACCCCCAGACCGCCGGGAACGGTTCGCTCATGCGGCTGGCGCCGGTGCCGATGTACTTTGCCGGCGACGCCGCCGAAGCAATAAGAAAAAGCGCCGACAGCTCCCGAACCACTCACGGGGCTGAGGAAGCGGTCGACGCTTGCCGCTACTTCGCCGGCCTGCTCGTCGGAGCGTTGGGTGGCGTCGACAAGGAGACGCTTCTCTCCGCGGGCTATTGCCCGATGGAAGGCCATTGGACCAGGAACCCATTGGCGGAACGAATTGCCGAGGTCGCCGACGGGTCGTTCAGGCGCCGAGAACCGCCGGAGATCAAAGGAACCGGCTACGTCGTGGAATCGCTGGAGGCGGCTCTGTGGACCTTTCACAAGTCCAACGACTTTCGCGAGGGTGCGCTTCTCGCCGCCAACCTCGGAGACGATGCCGACACCACCGCCGCCATCTACGGGCAGATCGCCGGCGCCACGTATGGGGTCGAATCAATCCCGGCGGAGTGGCGGGCAGTGCTGGCGATGGCGCCGAAGATCACCTCGATGGCCGACAGCCTCTATGACCACGCGCGGCAAACGTTGCCTGCGACGCCGCACCCGGGCTGATTAATAGCCGACGTCACCGCCAACTCGAGCTCTCGCCCTTCCCACCTGGCGCAATTCGACTCCTGAGTGCCCCCAGACCTCGATGTCGGGGACTCCGTCGGGTAAGTGCTTGTTGACGACCGGGAGCACGAGGCCAAAGCGCCGACGTGCTTCAGGGCTCCTGAGGTCACGACCGAAGCCAACTACCGGCCGAATGTTGCCGCTCAACCGCGGAACTGGGGGCGTCAACCCTGCGTTGATGCGCGCACCGATCAGCGCGTCGACGCCGTCTCGCACGGCGTCGAACGCGTCGTGCCACACCCAGATGGACTGTAGGAGCTGGAACGGTGCGTAATAGAGAGCGGCAGTCGATCTAGAGGCGTCCTTGAGTTCGATAAGCACCAAGCGTCCGCACGAGTCGACACCGAGTTGATCGAGTTCGGTTGCTCCAGGTGCCGGTGCAGCCCATCCATTGTTCGCGGCGATGGCGGTGAGGTCCGCGAGAGCCGCCCTGACTCTAGGAAAGGCCAGCGCGTCGGCTTGCCCTTCCAGAACAACCTCACGGTCAATCGGGACCCAGGGCTCGCTCACGCGCGACCACCACATTTGGATCGCGCCTTCAGCCTTGGTCCATCTCGCGCCGACCTTCACCCCGTGCACATAGGTTCTCAGTGCCCGACTGAATCCCGACTCTCCGACGCGCCAGGTGCGGAAGAGGTCGCGGGCGCAGGCCTGGGTGGCGTACGTCCGATGCGCCGTGATCCTCACGCCTCGGCCCCATAAGAACTTCGCCACCAGGATCCGTGTCATCCCGCAGTAGACGTGGACCTCGTCGTCACGGCGGAAATGCACATCGAGTCCTACCCCTCCGGTCTTCTCCTCTACCAACGACAGCAACGATTCCAGGATTCCAGCCGCTCTGAGGTGCTTCAGAAACTCCGGAGAGGGTGCGCGGTCATATGGCTGCGGCGGCGGCATGCAGGCCTCGCTACAGCCGGTAGCGCTCGCGCATGTAGGCCGTCCAACTCTCGAGCCCCTCCGCTTCGCCGACGCCGACGATCGAAGACGCCGGCAGCACCGGCGCCATGGAAGCCTCCGGCAAGAGGTGTGACCAATCCGCCCAGAGCCTGGCGATCTGGGAATTGGCATCGTGGGCGCAGAGTGCGAACCAAGCCCGGTGCAACGTGCCGTCTTGCACCAGGCCCTGGGCGATGGCGAGGTTTCGCATGGGCTGCTGCATGTCATAGGCGAAGGGGCATGGCCCATTCAGATCAGCGTTGGGAAAGGCGCTGCGGACGCTGCCGTGGCTTCGAGCGAAGATTTCCCAGTAGCGTCGATCTCGCCGCTGGCGCACCGGACGTCGCAGGTAGCAGGCGTTCGGCTCGTGCATGAAGAGGCTCGCGGACCGACACACGTCTTTGCGCCGATTCCCTCGACTTTCACGCCCGCCACAGGCTGTGAACTCTCCCTCGCTTAGCTTGACTTCGAGCAGCACGGCGGCGCGGCGTCGAGAGTCTGTTTGGCCCCACAGCACCACGTCGGCGGCCGTGGCGGGCTCGTCCCCGACCGGCCGGTCACCCGCGATCTCCCCGAGCAATCCGCCCGGCGGCACCCACTCGAACTGCACCCCGTCGATGGTCAGCCTGGCGCCGACTTGCCGGTTGACGAGCTCGGACAGCCGGTCGAGGTGGCCTTCTCGAAAAGGCAGAAAGAGGTTTAAGGCAAACGCCTGCGAACTGCGCACGTGTGGCGCCTGTTTGTGCAACCTCACCTGATAGTCGTGCACGACCTGCTCGGCGAGGCCGCGATACGCCGGGAATATGCCGTCCGTCCAGTGAGTCCAATAGCGAGATCGGGAGCCATCCACCTGGGCTCGCCACTCCTCCAGATGCGCCTGCAGGCGCGCGGCGAATGGAGTTTGCCCTCTGGCGGGTCGAGCGCTGGTCACTGTCTAGGAGGCACGAAACACCGTTGCAGCGGGGCCAATCACGATACGACGGCGCCAGCGCCGCCGCGAGATCTGCGCCAGGTCTTTGCCGCGGATTCGCGAACGGCTGCGGACTGCCCGCGGTTGATCAATACCCCGCGCGCACGTCCACCCGATTCCGCAGCGGCTCGCCGCGGTCGAAGCGGCGGAGGTTGTCCGTGAAGATGGTGTAGATGCGGTTGAGCATGGTGTCGGACCAGCCGGCGTAGTGGGCGGTGAGGATGACGTTGGGCAGGGTCCAGAGGGGTGACTCCGGCGGCAGCGGCTCGGGCGTGGTGACGTCCAGGCCCGCGCCGGCGATGACGCCGTCGCGCAGCGCGTCGATGAGGGCCTCCTGATCGACCGTCTCGCCGCGACCCAGGTTGATGAAGCACGCGGTGGACCGCATGTGCGCGAACTGCTCGCGGCCGAACAGGTGAGCGGTTGCTGGCGTGAGCGGCGCGGCGTTCACCACCACGTCTGACTCGCGCAGCAGGTCGTCCAGCCGGTCGGGACCCAGGATTTCGTCGGCTAGCGTGGACGGATCGTCGGGGTCCGAGCCGGCGAGCGGGTCGAGCGCCAGGTCCGCCAGCTTCGGAGGCGCTGCGGGTGATCCACTCGGCGAGCGACGCAGCGCCATGACGCGCATGCCGATCCCGTGCGCGCGCCGCGCCAGCGCTTGTCCGACGTCGCCGAATCCCACGATGCCGAGCGTCTTGCCGGTCAGCTCAAACAGGTCGTCGCGAGCCTCCGGCTTGTAGCGCCGCGCCGCTTGCGACCGCAGCGCGCTGGGTAGGCGGCGGGCCAGCGCGAACATGAGCGACAGCGCATGCTCGGCGATCTGGACGCCGAACGCGCCGCTGGTGTTGGTGACGACGATGTCCGTCGAGGTGAGATCGACCGACAGCAGCACGTCCACGCCGGCGCCCACAGTCTGAATCCAGCGCAGGTCGCGCGCCTCTC
>DAOUKN010000244.1:0-14861 GCA_034421255.1 Chloroflexota bacterium
AAAGCCCGGACCCAACGCTTCACCTCGGCTTGGGCGCGTGGATGCGGGCGGGTGGATTTCCTCCCGAGGCGCCCTGGAATCCGGGCAGCCCGGTGCGCTACCACCACGGCGTCGATTTGCTGGTCGGCCTACTCACGCCGCCGATCGGACCCGACCTGGCGTTCGTGCAGGAGCTGCTCGGCGCCTACGCGTGGACGGCCTTCGCCCTGGTGGTGGCGACTGGTCTGCTGGGGCGAGGGGCGTGGCCAGTCGCGCTGGTGGTTTCCCCGCTCTTGCTCACTGCCGGCGCCTGGACCTGGACCAACCTGGGCGGCGGGGTTTTGCAGATTCCCGTGCCCGCCGGACTCCCGGCAGCCGATTTCCAGGGATCGCTTGCCGAAATCTACTGGCCATCGCTCGGGCCGTCGTGGCCGTCGGAATCGGCGGCGCTGCACGACATCTGGACGCCGGCATTCACCCTGGGATACGCGCTCACGTTCGTGGTGCTGGAGCACGCGGTCCGATCTGAGCGCGCGACGTGGCCGGGCGTGCTGACGCTCGGGGCGGTCGTTGGCTTCCTCGGCATTCTCGTGACCTCGCTCGCGCCCGTGGTGCTTGTCTTGTGGGCCGTGCTGGCCGCCGTCCGCGTCGCGCGAGAGCGGCCGGGCGGCGTGCTGCGACTGGGCGCGGGGCTCGGGCTGGCCGTGCTCCTGATGCTGTTCGGCGGAGGGGCCTTCACCGCGCTCCTCGATGGTGGACCATCCAACGGCCTCAATCTGTCGTGGGACGTCGATCGAACGCGCTGGCAGGCACTCGGCACGTTCGACGCGCGTCCGGGCGGTATCGGCGTGCTTGGCGTTGGCCCCGTGGTCGTGGCGGGCCTCGCCGTGCTCCTGGCGCGCCGCGATCGGCTGGTGGTGGCGCTGGCCGCAGGCGCGGCCATGCTGGTGATGGCCTGGCTGGTGCTCAGCTACTCGCCCGCGCCGTGGGTGGTGAGCCGCCTGGCGGGACACGCCCGCAATCTCGCGCTGGTGGCGCTACTGCTCGCACTGGTCGTCCGGCTGTCCGGAACCTTCGCGAAGCCTGTCCGTCATTCCCGCGAAAGCGGGAATCCACCTCCCAGTGAATCCGAAACCGTCCACGGATTTCCCCTTACAACTCTTCTCCGCCTGCGTCACGCAAACCGCTCCCGTGCCACCTTGTCGCAAGTTCGCCGGCGCCCCGCGCTCGCCGTGTTGCTAGCGGGGCTGATCCTCTGGCCGACCATCGCGGGCCCGATTCACAGTCTCGCGGCGGCTGTTGGAGGCGGTGTGCAGTTGGCCAACGCCGGATGGACGGCGCAAGACCCACACGACCAGAGCCCGGCGCTTCCTCCGAGGCGATTCCAACTGCCGGCTATGTCCGATCGCCTGGCGAGCTACATCCGCAACCACACGCCGCTGCGCACCCGCGTGCTGACGCCCGAGTGGCCCTATTGGGCCGTGTCCCTGGCTACCGGCCGGCCCAGCCACGCCGGATTTGTCGAGCTGTCCCACCTGATCTACTTCACCGGCCCGGAGTATCTCGATGCCGTCCACTTGCTGGAGCCGGGCGCGATACGTCGACTGGGCATCGAGTACGTCCACGCGACGGACGCCTGGGTAGCCGCGCTGCCGCCGCGGGCGCAACGCCGGCTGGCGGACCCGAACCTGTTCGAGCTCGTGGCGCGCGATGGCACCGAAGCGCTCTACCGCGTCAGGCAGGCGTTCCTGACGCTCGACATCGAGCCGCATCCCGAGTCATTCGAAGCGCTGCGCTCGGCGCCGTCGTCGGAGATCGTGCATCTCGCCCCGGAGCTCGGCTGGCTGGACGGGCTGCGAGTCGCCTCGGTGCTGTCCCACACGCGCCTGACCGGCGACATCGACACGCAGCCGCTGCACCTGTACGCCCCAGCACCGTGGACGGTGGAGCCGCTGGGCGAGCGGTCGCCCGATCTGGTGGTCTTGCCGGCGTCGGTCCAGCCGTCAGCGGCGCCTAGCCAGGAATGGATGCAAATCTGGCGCAACGACGAGATCGCCGTCTATGGGCCGGCGGCCTCGCGCAGCCGTGCCACGAACGAGTCCTGGACCACGCTCACGGCATCCAATGGGATCGGTTGATCCGCGGCCACGGGCTTGCGCACAACGGCCCCGTAGGCGAGCCCCAACGGCAGCACGCCGTCGGCGCTCACCGCTTCCGCCCGGTCGATCAGGCCGTAAACCAGCCGCCCACCGGAGCCGTCCAGCAAGTCGCCCGGCCGCAGGTCGCGCTTGGCGCATGCCAGCACCTCGGAGGTCGGCGTCTCGCGCGGTGCGCCCGACGCCGTGCCCAGCAGCGCCGCCTGCGCGATGCTCAGCGGCGTCTCCACCCCGCACAGGTGGTACTCGCGGAACAGCACCAGGCGTCGCCCGTCGTGCGAGATGCGCGTGCCGTGGATGCGCAGGTCCTCGAGCACGCGGTCGTCATCGCACGTGACCACAGCCCAGACGCCGGTGGCGATGTGTTCCGGCATCTCGGACGCGCCATCGGGCGCCACGGCGTTCGCTAGGTCGACCACGCCCGTCCGGTGCAGCAGACCGCCGGCGTCGCGCGGCGCGAACAGGTCGGGCAGCTCGTTCAAGCCGGCCGACGGCTCGTGCATGCCGCGACGATCCGGCGGAAGGCCCGTCATGTTGGACACGGCGCACATCTCGATCTGGGACTTGGTGCCATCGCGGAACGAGTTGTACATCTGCGCGTTCAGGCGCAGACGGCCCGCCGTCTCCGCGTCGTAGCCGAGTCTCGCCAGGGCCTGGTCGGCATCTCCGTGGCGGTCGTGCGGGTAGAGGCGCGTGCCGCGTCCCACGGCCACGGGGTCCAGGCCCAGCGCGACGGCCCAGTCGAATAGCTCCATGATGGCGATCGGCTGGTCGCCGGCGGCGAGGGAGTAGACGACGCCTTGCCGACGCGCCTCCCGCGCCAATGCCCAGCCGCAGCTCATGTCGGCCTCGACCGTGACCATGACGACGTGGCGGCCTCCGCGCAACGCCGCCCAGGCGTTGCGGGCGGCCACTTCAGGAATGCCGGTCGCGTCCACGAACACCTCGATGGGCGCGGACGCCAACGCCTCGGCGTCGGGCGCAAGCGCGGCTTTGCCCGCTTCAACGGCCGCCTGCGCGGCGACCGCACTCTCGCAGCGCCGCACCTGTTCGTCCGCCCAGCCGGCCGCGCGCAGGGCCTCCGCGCCGTTCTCGGCGTTGGGATCGGCCACCGCCGCCAGTCGCAGTCCGTCCATCTGCGCAATCTGCGTCGCGATGCTCGTCCCAAACCGACCGGCGCCCGCCAGGGCCACCGTCACGGGTCGGCCGGCCGACGCCCGCGCCTCCAATCGATCGAGCAACGGACGCATCATCGGCAAATCCTCAGTCGCCTGGTGGCGAATGATCCCGCCAGGCTCGGCGGCTTCACCATGATGCCCGAGCCGCCGATCGCCGCTCCCCCCGCGCCTCCTCCGTTCGTGGTGAGTCCTTCGACAGGCTCAGGACAGGCTTTGTCGAACCATGAACGGAGCCCTTCGACTTCGCTCTGAGCCTGCCCCGTACTTGATACAGGGACGAACGGGGACTACGCATGGCCGGTGCCCCCAAACCGGTGGCCTGCGCTGCGTGCAGCGTGGGACCATAAACACCGCAGTCCTGAATTGAAAGGCACGTGATGACCAACTTTATTCGACCTCGTGATCTGGGCGCCGCCGAAGCGCTCCTTGCCGCGACCGTACTGACGGTCGCGCTGTTCGCCTGGGGCGACCAAACCGGCATGTTCAGCCGGCCGGACCTCGCTTCCACCGACAACTGGACCTGGCGGCTCTGGCAAATCGGCGCCCTGCTGATGGGCATCTCTGGCGTCTGGTGGATCTGGCGCGGCACCCACCGCGTGACCTGGACCCGCAGCCTGACCCTGACCGTCCTAGCCGCGATCGTTTTCCTCAACGCCTATGGCGACGCTCTTTTCGGCGACCACGTTGGGAACATCTGGAAAGCCGTCAATCCGATATTCCTGGGATGCACCACCGTGGCCGTGGCCACGCTCTGGAGCCGAGGCGGCTTCTGGGACGGGATCGGCGCGGCGGTCTTCGCCGCTCTCGGAACCGTGCTGTTCATCAACGCCTATTTCGTCAACGAAGACATCCTCTGGGAGGCGCTGAATCCGCTGCAGGTCCTGGTCTTCTTGCTGTGGGCGATTGCGGCATTGCAGGTGGACCCTCAATCCCGGGAATCCGCCCATGAATGACATCCCCCTCTTCGAAGCAGCCTATCCCTTCCAGGACAACGTGCTCGCGCTGCCCGTCGAGGATCTCGATCAGGCGGCGGAGTGGTATGGGCGGTCCTTCGGGCTCACCGAGGCCGAGCGCCGCGACAGCCCGGTTCCCACCGTGTTCATGGAGCGCGAGGGCGTGCGGCTCGGCTTTGCCGTCAACGGCGGCGACGCCAGCGCCGACGGTGCGGCCATCCTGGTCAGCGATATCCACCGCGCCAAGGAGGAGCTGGAGGCCAAGGGCGTCGCCATCGCGAACTGGCGCGTGGACGAACGCAACGGGGAGAAGTTCCAGGTGTTCTTCGTCGTCGCGCCGGATGGGCTCTGCTGGTATTTCCATCAGCCCATCGGATAGGCAGGGCCGGGGCGATCCTGCCGCGACTGCCCAGCGCCGACGGCCCGGCGACCATGTCGTGGTGCGCAGCATGTGGGGCGAGAAGATTCAAATCGCCATGCCGATGACGGTGATCGCCGACACCGAGCGAATCACGGCCCTCTACCTGGCGGCCGGCACGCCAATCAAGAACAAGAGCACCTACCGGTCCGACCACTTGCCGATCGGCGTCTGGGAGCTCGTCGACGACGCCTGGCGGGACGACCTGATCCGCATCAAGTACCCGGGCGACGCGCACGCCTATTACGCCATGTGGCGGGGCGACCGATTTCATCGCTGGTATATCAATCTCGAAAGCGCCTACGAGCGCACGCCCATCGGCTTCGACTTCACCGACCACGTCCTGGACATCGTCGTCCGTCCCGACCTGGCCGGCTGGCGGTGGAAAGATGAAGACGAGCTGACAAGAGCGGTCGCGCTAGGACTCGTCACCCAGACCCAGGCCGATGCCTGCTATGCGGAAGGCAAGCGAGCCATCGCGCGGCTGGAGGCGAAACGCTCGCCGTTCGCCGACGGCTGGGACTCGTGGCGTCCCGATCCGGCATGGCCGGTCCCGCCGATGCCGTGCAACTGGGACATCACCAACTAGCAACGCCCGTCGCCCCATGCTGCGCGCAGCGTGGGATCGGCCGCGGCTGAATCTCCCATGCTGCGCGCAGCATGGGCCACCGGAACCCTCTCAAATGAGAGTGGGAAAGAAAGCGCGCTCCCCCGCGCGAGGAAACGAAAGCGCGCATTTGCAGCCTGCCTACAATGCGGCTCTCGATATGGACGGGGGACGACCTGATGCCAACGCTTTGGGGACGTGACTACACCCGCGCGGAGTTGATGGCGCGTGTTGGCGACCTTTCCCAGGTCGGCGGCGTCCGCGAATACCGCCTGGACGGCGGCTCGGGCGACGGCGTGGAGGCGGTCGATTTCGACACCGGGTCGGGTCTGCGCTTCACCGTGCTCCCCGGACGCGCCCTGGATATTTCGGGCGCTTCATATCGCGGCATCCCCCTGGCGTTTCGTACGCCGACGGGCGACGTGCAGGGCGCGCGCTACGAGCCCGGCGGTCAGGGCTGGATTCGCACCACGGTGCTCGGCCTGCTGGCGACCGGCGGCCTCACCAACGTGGGCGACCCGGTGGATGACGACGACGAGGCCGGCGCCGAGGGCCTGCACGGACGCCTGTCCAACCTGGGCGCGACCAATGTGTGGGCGGACGGCGCGTGGGACGGCGACGAGTACCGCATGTGGGTCCAGGGCCGCGTGCGCCAGGCGATTCTCTATGGCGAAAACCTGGAGCTCGTCCGCCGCATCGAGACCGCGCTGGGCTCCAGCACCATCGAGATCCACGACACGGTGACCAATCACGGCCACCGCACCCAGCACATGATGATCCTCTACCACATGAATCCCGGCCATCCCCTGCTCGACGAGGGCGCGCGGTTCCACGTGCGCAGCCAATCCCGGCGGTTTCACGACGAATACTCCGGGGCCAGCAAGGAGGGGTGGGAGGTCTACGAAGGCCCGTCCGTCGACTGGCAGGTGCAGGTGCTGATTCACGACGTGGAGGCAGCGGCCGACGGCACGGTGCACGCGGCGCTGGTCAATCGCGGGCTGGGCGACGGGATGGGGCTGGGATTCACCTGGAACAAGAACCAGCTGCCATACCTCAACCACTGGCGAAACACCACGCCCGGCGACTACGTGACCGGCATCGAGCCCGGCAACGCGACCGTGCTGGGCCGCGCCCGCAACCGCGCCGACGGTACCCTGCACTCCCTCGAGCCCGGCGAGACGGCGTCGTTCGACGTGCGAATCCAGGTGCTCGACGGAGCGGACGCCATCGACGGCTTCCTCGCGCTCGTCGGCGCCTAGTCCACCGCGCGGTCCAATGCCCCGCGAACGCCGGGACGCCCCCGATGCGCCGCCCGCCCACCGCGAGACCCTGCGCGTGCGCTATTCCGATACCGACGCGCAGGGCATCGCGCACCATTCCAGCTACATCCTCTGGCTCGAAGAGGCGCGGCTCGGGTGGCTGCGGGCGATCGACCTGGGCTACGCGGACCTCACCGCCGGCGGCCTGTTCCTGTCGCTGGTCGAATGCAGTTGCCGCTATATCTCTCCGGCCTTTGGCGAGGACGTGGTGGCCGTGGACGTGTGGGTGGACGAGGTCTCGCGGCTACGGGTGCGGCTGCGCTACGCGATTCGGCGCGACGACACGCTGCTGGCGACCGCAACTACGCAGAACGCCTTTGTGGACGCGGATGGACGTCCCCGGCGGCTGCCAGCCGACCACCCGACCTGGGCCAAGCTGCGGGAGCTGTGAGGGACTGACCGCGGGGCTACGAGAGGGGCGGCGTGACGAAGTCGCACATCGGCCCGGTGGCGCGGCTGAGCCTGCGATCGAGCGTCACGAGCGGATAGTCCAGGGCCTCGGCCAACGCGACGTACCACGCGTCGTAGCTGGTGACGTTTGCGCGCAGCGCCCACACGCGCTCGGCGTACGGGGCGAACGAAAACAACGCAATGTCAAACCGCAGCATGTCGCGGTGACTGGCGGTGGCTTGCAGCGTTGATATCCGGCCGGATCGCTCCATCCGTCGCAGGATGTTGCTGGTCTCGGCTAAGACGAACTCCGGTCCGGCCAGAGGCCCATCAACGACCGCTGCTCTGGCCCACTCACCCTCGGGTCCTGCATCGACTAGGGTCGCGGTGAGGACGGACGCGTCAACGACGGCCCTCACTTCCGGTCCGCGTCGCGGGCCTCAAGGATTTCTGCCGCCGTCACGCGCGTGCCTGACGCTTCCACGCGTCGACGCACCTCTTGCAGCAAGACGTCGTTGGAGGGCCGAGACGCGATGCGCTCCAACTCGCCGCGCAGAAACTCCTGCATGGACTGGCCGCGACGGGCCGCGCGCGACGCCAACTCGTTGCGTACCTCTTCGGGAACGTTGCGGATGTTGATTTGGACTGGCATGCCAGCATAGTGCCAGCAGTGCTGGCATTATGCAAGCACCGAAGCGCTTTGCGGGCGGTCAATTGCAGCGCCGATGCCCAGTCGCGAAGAGTCGCGAGGCCCTGCAGCCTTGGCTAGTTCAGATCAGAAGCCCCGTAGCCCGACAGCGTGTGGATGGGCATGTTGTGCCGAATCGACGCGTCGGTAATCGCGCGCTGGCTGCGAGATGACGTCGCCGAGTCATCCAGCAGAAGATGCGCGGTTGCCCGCGCTACCCCCTGCAGGCCGCGCCGGGCCATTTGCAAGCCCGTCACCGCCAGTCCCAGCCACCGGAGCGGAGCGGCAGGGCGTCGCGGCAGCACTGCCTGTGACCTGACGACGGGCTGGTAGCGGCGAATCACGCCGGGTGCGTAGCGTCGCGCACCTTCCGCCTTGCGAAAGTCGGAATGGCCATTGGCCCTCGACACGTGGAACCGATTCGGCCCCGAGAATTCAGCGTTCGGCGGGTGGCCCCACGCATTCGCCCGCTCACGCCTTTTTCGTGCGACCCAGTCGCCGAGACGGTCGGCAAAACTCCGCAGATGCTCAGCAGGGGTCGTTCGCGAACCGCCCCCAGCGCGTGCCACGAGGGCACTTGGAGATTCGACCAGACTGGAGTACGGCCGGCGCCGGAATGACGAAGAAGTACGCAAGAGTCTCGCTATCCCGCAGTGCCGTCGTGACGCTGGTGCAGCACCACCAGGTTGCCCTCCGGGTCCCTGATCGCGGCGCCCGCGCACCATTCGTTGCCGTGCGGTTCGGCCACCACCTCCACGCCCTTGGCCCTCAGCTCTTCGACCGCGTCGCTCACGCTATCGACGGACAGCGCCACGGTCACGCCCTCGGCCTCGGCCGCCAGCGCGATCGTGGTGTCGCCGGCCGCCAGCTCCACCCATTCGTCGCCCCACGCCTGGCCGACCGGCATCCCCAGGGCGTCGCGATAGAAGCCCAGCGCCCGGTCCATGTCGCGCACCTGGATCTGAACGAAGTCGACGGCTCGAACTTTCATGCCTTGCTCGCATCCCGCGCGCGCCCCGACGTCGGACCGATGCTACACCGGACCGTCATTCGGCGACGTTTTGAAGGGGCAGCCCTGGTGGATGCCCTCATGCCGTCAGTCGAGCGGGTCGAAGTAGGTGAAGTCGGCGCCGAAGCTGTCCATGGCCTCGACCGCGGCGCCGCGCAACCGCACGCGGATGTCGCGGGTGCGGTGTTTCAGCACCAGCTCACGCGTGGGCAGCGTCGCGTGCAACGTGATGGCCCGATTGGGGGCTGCGGTCGGGAATTCCAGATAGCCGTCCGCGAAGCGGCGCTCGAGCCCGGCCGGTTCGACCTCGATCTCATTTGAGTCGAGCCATTGCGGAATCCGCACCGCAATCGGCCCACGGCGCAGCGGGATGACGCGAAGCACTCCATCGGCATAGCGCGACTCCACGCGCGCGTCGGCAGTCTCGCGATCGAACCACAGGTTCACGCGGGTGACGTCGCCGTCGCGGCGCACGGCGTCCACGAACGCCTCGCAGAGCGAGCCCGTGGTGCCGGCCACGACGTCCCAGCTGGGCGCGACCTCGGCAATCCCGATCGGACGGTGCGCGTAGGGAGCGCAAAAGCCGAACATTCCCAGGGCGCGATCAGCCACGTCGCGGCGCGCGTCGCTGTCGTCGGACTCCGGCGGCGGCCCCGTGAACGACAGGTCGCGGAATTGCGACGGCAGGATGTGCGCACGCAGCATCTGCTCGGCGTCGTCGTAGTAGCTCGTATAGCCCCGCCGCGCCAGGATCAGCGCCGTCTCCAGCACGTCGCCGGTGTTGTTCAGCTCGCCCTGGTCGGGGTTGCGGCCCGGGTCGCTGCGCTCCATCACCCAGCCAATCTCGGTGCGGATGGTCCACAGCCCGCGGTCGTAGAAGGTGCGGACGCGCTCCAGCAACCCGTCGTCGTCGGTCAGGTCGGCCAGCTGCGCCAGCGACGACATCACGCACGTCGTGGAGTGCCCGTGCGCCCCGAAGCGCTCCCACTCGTACGAGCCGTCGGCCAGGAAGGCGGTGTCCAGCGCGTGGTCCTTCAGCGTCTGCGCCAGCTCCAGCGCCGCGTCCGACCCGGTGGTGCGGACGTATTTGACCAGCGGCCCGATGGCCCGCCCGACCCCCTCGACGAAGGTCGGCCGGGCCTGGAATTCCAGGCCGGACCGACGATTGAGCGCGGTCAGATTCCAGCCGCGCTCCGGCGACCAGAACTCTTGGATCGCGGCGATGCAGCGCTCGGCCAGCTCCGCCGCCTGATCGTGGTTGTAGTCGCGCACGAGCGCGTTGAGCCCGTGGAACCCCTCGCGAATGCTGTGCTCGTCCACCTCGACCAACGGTCCGCCCATCTCGCGTCGGTTGCAGGGCAGCGGCACCGGCCCGGTGAAGGAGAACAACGCCCCCCGCGTGTGCTTGGCGATGGCTTCCTCATCCACCGACGCGCCGGTGACCTCGGCGGCCCGCAGCATCGACTCCAGGTGGCGGCCCGACACCTGCACGGCGCAGTGCCACGGGCTGAATCCGAACCACCCGTCGGGCCATAGGCGGGAATACATGAAGGGGAGATCGTCGTCGTCGGCGTTGAAGCAGCGGGCCATGGCGCGCGTGCCCAGCTCGATGGCGCTGCGCATGTCCGTGGTGTTGACGTTCGAAACGCGACGCGGGCCGCGCCCGCCGGTCGCGACCGCCGGGGCGTCGTGCGGTTGGGCGTCGTCGGAAGCGGACCGAACCATTAGCTCCTCACTGATCGGTGACGGGTCGTCGGCTGCGCCGCGCCCCTGGTCTGGCCGTGGGCAAGCTGTCGATGGATTCCCGCCTCCGCGGGAATGACGGATCCAAGCTGGCCCACGTCCTAGCGCCTATGCCTCGTTGGCGACGGAGTGCGCGGCCAGCACCGCGGCCGCGCGCTCGCGCAGCTCCGGATCGTCGCGCTCGATGATGCGTTCCAACGCGTGAATGGACTTCTTCACCAAATCGGGCGACAGGGTGCCCTCTTCGAACTCCTCGAGCGTCCGAGCATCCACCTGCTCGAGATGGGCATCGTTGACGTCGGCGATCGTGGTCTCGAGGTCGGACCAGTAGTACTTCAACTCGTCGGACGCCCAGCCGGCGTAGACCTTTTCCCAGGTCGTCACGCCCATGTGCGGCAGCAGGCTCCGCTGGAGCACAGGCTCGCGCACCGACTGATAGCGTCCGTCGACGGACATCCGGACCCGGTCGCCCGTGACCGGCAGACCCCGATGCACCGTGAGGCTGTGGAAGATGAGGACATCGCCCTGGCGGAACTCGTTGGTCGCCCACGAATCTTGCAGCGGATCGATCACCGCAATGCCGCCCGCCCCTAGCGCCGGGCGATAGTCGTAGACGCCACGGCGGTGTGAGCCGGCGGCCACTGCCAGTCCGCCCATCGACGCCGGCATATCGTGCAGGGGAAACCACGCCGTGTAGACGTCGTGCGTGCCCTGCACGTGGGGAAAGTCCTGGTGCGGGGGCGTGGTGAACATCTCGCGTTGCGGGAACATCACGCGCGCGATGATGCTGGGATGCGCCAGCACGGGCGGGTCGAGCAAGGCCTCCATGACACCCAGCAACGCCGGCTCCAGCTGCAGCGCGTGGAACGATTCGAGCAAGTAGAGCTCCGCGTACGTGTCGTTGGGCAGGCTCCCGCGACCGTCCGGGATGTTGGCGGGATTGACGAGCTGGTCCCGGTAGCCCTCGGCATCGACATAGCCCACGTCACGCAGGACCTCGAGATATTCCAGCCGCGTGCGCTCCAGGTTTGCGGCGGGCAACAGGCCCCGAATGAAGAGATAGCCGTCCGCCTCGGCGCGGGCGCGCAGGCGGGCGGCGTCGCCGACGAGGTCGGTCGAGTCGCGAAACTCGTTCATGGCACTACGGATATTGTGGGCGGTGACGGCAGCGATGATAGCGCCGCGCGGGCTCAGTCGCTCGCATCTCCCGCAGGCGGCCAGTCGCTCTTGAGCACCGCGTAGTAGGCGTCGTCGACGCGCAGACCATGCGCAACGCGGTTGTCGCGCACCTCGCCGACCTGGACCATCCCCACCTTCTCCAGAACCCGCCGCGAGGCGCCATTGCGCACGTCGACGCGGGCGTACACGCGCTCGAAGTCGGTGGTGGTGAACACCGCGTTCACCACGGCGCTTACCACCTCGGTGGCGAAGCCCTGGCCCCAACGCGGCCGGGCGAAGGCATAGCCGACCTCTGCGTGGCGATTCTGCGGGTCGGGCCACAGCCCGATGTGGCCGATCAGCTCCCCGTCCAGATCGGCTGCCCACCAGCACGGGTCTCGGCCCCAATCATCCAGCAGCCGCCCGACGACGAATTCCTCCGCGTCACGGCGGGTATACGGGAACGGAAGAGGGAAATAGCGGGCCCACTCGGCGTCGTTGCAATAGGCCTGGCGGAGCTCGATGTCGCGCAGCTCGAAGGGCCGCAGGGTCAGTCGCGGCGTGCGGATGGTGCGAGGGAGTTTGTCCATTGCATGCTGAGGGTAGACCATTCGGTTCGCGGGGCGGGATTAGGGTCCGGCGGCCCATGCTGCGCGCAGCCTGGGAGACTCGCCCGCGGCCGGTCCCACGCTGCACAAAGCGCGGGCCACCAAATATCAGCCGATCAGTCGCCGTCCGCCATTGCCGGGACCAGGTTAGCTGAGCCCCAGGGTGACTTCGCGGCCTTGCAGCCGCAGCAGGTCGCCCAGCACCGCCTGGCTCAGGACCTCACGGTCCATCTTCATGTCGACGATGATGGGGTTGCCGGTAGCGCGGTGGGGGATGATGTGCTCGCCGCCGTGCGCCGCGACCGGCGGCGAAACGCCATAGGAGTTGGAAACGATCCCACCGCTGGCAAACTGCGGGATGGTGAAGCCCAGTTGCTGGACCGAGGGCCCCAGCCCAAAGGCGATTCCGTGGGCGGTGCCGGCGAAGAAGAGCTGCAGCAGCGCCAGCTTTTCCTCGAAGGAATCGGGCGCGCGGAGCTGGCGGGGGAGCTTGGCGAGCTCGTGGTCGATGGTTTCCTGGGCCAGGCCGCCCATTCTGGCGCGGTGCTTGGCGATGTCTTGGGCCAGAGCCATTAGCTGCTCGAGGATCATGCGCGCGTAGACAGACCCAGCGCCGGCTTGGGCGGCGCCCCAAGCGCGGACGGCGTCTTCCGGGTCGTCCCAATTGATCGTGGTGAGATCGAGACCGGCCTGGCTCATGATGCCGAGGACCTGGGTGACGGCGGTGCTGGTGAGGCCGGCAGACAGCAGGGCCTGCCCGGCGGCGGCGCTGCTGAGAGCGAGGCCGTCGGCCGCGACGCCGGCGCCATCCATGACGCCGGCCATGCCCTGGCCGCCCATGGCGTCGGTGAGACCCAGCGCGTGGTCGCGAATGCGCAGCAGAGGATGCTCCAACTCCCACAACTCGAACCCCGCGGTGCCGGTGGCGTCTCGTAGGCGAAAGGCGGAGTCCGAGACGTGTGCGAGTTGGCTGCCCAGGCCATTCAGTCCATCACCGGCCGCTGCCGCGGAATCCGGGAGGCGGGGCGAGTAGTGAAAGGCATCTGCGTAAAGAACTCTGGAGTTGTTAATCAACCGGCCGCCGCTGCCGAAGGCCCGCGGGCGAGAGGGTGGGTCCAACTGGCGGTTGGATTCACTCGTTAGGGGGGTATGGTTCTGAGCATCACCAAGGGCAATCCGTTGCCGGGCTTGGTCCATCAAGACTTCTTGCCAGGTGGATATGCCACGGTCAACGAGCTGCTTCTTTTCGAACAGCCAAGCGGGAAACTGATGCGCCCCGATGCCGAGCGACTCAATCGCACGCACAGAATCAGCATAGTTTCGTGATCCCAAGACTTGTTGCACACCGTAATATGAGTGATACCACGAAAGGTCACTGAAATTATCGGCATACGCTTGCTCTAACACAACGTGCGTCATGGCAGGATCGACTGCCATCCCGTACGGTACAGGCTGACCGTCATCAACCGTTGCGTAAAACGCGTCGTAGGCGCTCCAGACCCTTTCAACCGAAGGGAGAGGAATATCAAGGGCCGATCGTGCTCCAGTAATTGCTGCCCAGGCAAAATTTAGTGCGATAAATGGTTTGCTCGTCACTAGCTTCACTATCTGGTTAATTATGTCCGTGGTCGCGAGGGCAGCAGCCACCTCTACTGGAAGATCACGGCTATTAACCAACGTCATGAGAATGTCTGTCATAGATTCTATGTCAGGTTTTTTAGGGTTTATTGCGTCACGCAATGCCTGTGCGATATCGTCCATAGTAATTTCGGTAGTATCTGTCACCGCCTTGGCGGCGCTTAGGTAATAGGCCGCTTCAGGGATTCTATAGCTGACCACAGATTCAATCGCCGTCCACAGCACGTTGATTGCCGCATTGATGTTTGCCTGGTGGTTCCGATTGTCAATTTGCTGCGATAGTTCTGCTTCTCGTGCGGGTATGCGTGCTATCAGCTGCTCACCCGCCAGGACCCTGGCTTGCTCACGCAATGCTCCGATCATCTCCTGGATTTCCCATTCGTCCACAAGGCATCTCCATCCAGTGGCAAGAGGCGAGTTGAGCCCAACGCCGCGCCGTCCTTGGGCGTCCGAGGGCGGGACGCCAGGTGCTCTACCGATACGCTACGTATGGGGTTGCAAAAACCATCGTTGACATAAGGTTGGTGGTGGCGAGACATGGGTCAGGCAGGCGGGCGCCTGAGAGCATCAACTGCCGCCGGTCCCCCGCTGCACGCAGCGCGGGCCGCCGAAGCACGGCGGGCAGGCAACGGCTCACGATTGACGCGGTTTGCCGGCGGGCAATACTTGGCGCCTGGGCGTCCGCACTCGGGAGCTGCATGAGGGTCGTCGGCGTCGTCATGGCGGCGGTGTGTGTGCTGGCGGCGTGCGGCGGGCCGGAGGCAGCCGTGGTGACGCTGGCACCGGAACCGGCGGCTGAGATGTCGTCACCGGCATCAACAACCGCAACAGCTGAACCGACGAGAGCGGCCGCGACGCCAGCACCCACAGACATCGCGTCGCCACCGGAGACGACAGCCGCCACACTTGAATCGGTGACAGCGGCCGCAACGCCAACACCGGAGCCCCCGGCCATTACGTCGACGCCAGCGACAACCGCCGCGATACCTGACCTGGAGACGGCGGCGACCCCGACGC
>DAOUKN010000245.1:0-3605 GCA_034421255.1 Chloroflexota bacterium
GGCGCCGCCGGACGCTGCCGGTGACCCTGGGCATGGAGACCGATGACGAGGTTGAGATCGTCCACGGCCTGTCCGAGGGCGACATGATCTTCGCTACCGTTCGCTCGTGATCCTCGCGGGCGTGGGCGCCGCCGCGCGCACCGTGCTGGCCCTCGTCGGCTTCGCCGCGCGACGGCTGCGCAGCAATCCGATTCACGCCCTGACCACGCTGCTGGGACTCTCGCTCACGGTCGGCGTAATCACGGCCGTGCCGCTCTACGCGGAGGGCATGAGCACCCGCCTGCTGCGGGAGCACCTGCGCGCCTCGCCGGGGCCACTCGACCTGGGCGTGGTCATCGAGCACGGCGAGGCGCAGCTGCCGGACGATGCCACAACGTCCCCGGCGGCCTACCAGCGAGCCGATCGGTTCCTGGGCGAGGCCGTCGCCGCGCACCTAGGCCTATCGCCGGAAGCCATTGTGCGGCTGGTGCGCTCCGACAACCGGCATCTGCTGTTCACGTCGGACGATCCGGATGCGCCCCTGCGCGAGGGCGTTCCGTGGGGCGGGCTGGCTGCGATTTCCCGCCTGGACGACAACGTCGAGGTCCTGGAGGGCCGCGCGGCCGTCGACGAGGTATACCGGCTGCGCCTTCCGTCAGGCGCGCTCGTGCCGCTGGTGGAGGCCATGGCCGCCACGGACATGCTCGACGCGGCGGGACTGGTGGTCGGCGACCAGGTGCAGCTGCGCTTCGGCGACCCGCGGGCGCTTGACACGCCGCCGGCGGTCGTCGCCGTCGACATCGTCGGGCGCTTCGCACCGATCGAGGCGCGCCGGGCCTACTGGCCCGAGGATGTCGAGGACCTCACCAAGAACACGCTGTTCACGCCCCCCGCCGCCTTCATCGACGGTCTCCTGGCGCTCTATCCCAACGTGACGCATCCACGGCTCTTGGACCGCGCGGTGTGGTTCGCCCCGCTGGACGATGTCGCGCTGCAGGCGTCGTCCGCCGGTCGGACGCGCGAGGGGGTTTTCGCCGTGCGCACGATTGCGGAGCGGGTGCTGCCCTTCATGAGCGTGCAGACTCGCCTGGAGCGCGACCTCGAACTGTTCGAGAGCCGCCTGGTGGTGCTCACCGTGGCGCTGCTGGCCCTCAGCGTGCCCATCGTCCTGATGGTGCTGGGCTTCATGCGGCTCTCGGTGTCGCTGGCCATCGAACGTCAGCGCCAGGAGGTGGCGCTGCTACGCAGCCGCGGCGTCGGCGTGGTCCAGCTGGTCGGCGTGTTTTTCGTCGAGGGACTGCTGCTTGGGGCGCCGGCGCTGGCCATCGGCCTGGCGCTGGGCGTGGGTTTTGCCCAGGCGATCGGACAAGCGGCAAGCTTCCTGGCCTTTGACGCCCGAGCGCCGCTGCACTTTGCCCTGACCGGCAGCAACGTAGCCGTCGGCGCGGCGGCCATCGGCGTCAGTCTGCTGGCCATGCTGGGGCCGGTCGCGGCGGCCGCCCGATTGAGCATCGTGGGCGCCAAGCAGCAGGCCTCGCGCAGCCTGGACCGACCGCTCTATCAGCGGCGGCTGCTGGACGTGCTGCTGCTGGCGGCGGCGGTTGCGGGGTTCTACCTGCTGCGCAGCGTGGACGCGCTGCCCGGCGAGACCGAGGACGACCTGCTGCTGGCCGACACGCTGCTGGTCCTGGCACCGATTCTCTTCATCTTCGCGGTCTCGGTCTTCGCCCTCCGCGCCTTTCCGTATCTGGTGCGCGCCCTCGCGGCGCTGACCTCGCGGGTGTCCGGCGTCAGCGCCTTCGTGGCCCTGCGCCAGGTCGGCCGCAGCCCGGCCCACTACACCAGCCTGGTCTTGCTGCTCTCGCTGACCTTTGCCCTGGGGGCCTTCAGCGCGTCGTTCGCCGCGACGATCGATCGCAACATCATCGATCGCGTCTATTTCGCCACCGGCGCCGACGCCCAGATCGTCGAGGGCGGGCACTTCGACGCCGACGCAAGGTCCTGGTACATCGCACCGGTCGATCGCCACCTGGACGTGGTGGACGACGGCGGCCGGCAGGTCGTCACGGAAGCGGCGCGACACTGGGTGAAGAATGCGCTGTTGCACGTCGACACGCCGTCGGTGAACGCGCTGCGCGAGGTTCGGCTGCACGCGGTCGATCCGATTCCGTTCGCCCGAACCATTGTCTGGCGCGACGACTACGCCGCGACGTCGCTCAATGCGCTGGCCAACGCGCTGGCGGCGGACGATCGCGGCGCGATCCTGGAGCGCGAGCCGTTTCACGAAACCATGGGCGTGCAGCTTGGCGATTCCGTGACGATGGAGATCAATCGGGTGGTGGTGCCCTTCGTGGTGGTGGGCTGGATGGACGCGCTGCCGGGCCACAATCGAGGTCTGGGCTCATTCGCGCTCGCCAATCTCACCTACGTCGACCGCGTGGTTGGGCGCTCGCCGTGGAACACCTATGCGCGACTGCTGCCAAACGCTCCGGCCCGGGAACTCATTCAGCCGCTGAACGAACTCGATATCCGGGCGCTGCGCACCGTGGACGCCAGGGACGAAATCGTCCAGGCGCGCAGCGACCCCGTGCTGGTCGGCACGTTTGGCCTGCTGACGCTGGCCTTCATCGTCGCCGCGGGCCTCACGCTCAGCGGCTTCGGCATGCACGCGGTGCTGTCGTTTCGCCGGCGCGTGCAGGAGTTCGGCATTCTGCGCGCCATGGGGATTTCCACGCGCCAGATGGCCGCCATCGTGGCGTTGGAACAGGGGTTCCTGGTGCTGCTCGGCACAGCCGTCGGGACGGCCATCGGCATGGTTACCGCGGCGCTGTTCGTGCCGTTCCTGGAGCTGAGCGCCGGGGAGCGCGACGCTTTTCCACCCTTCATCGTCGATACTGCCTGGGACGACGTTGCCAAAATCTACGTGGTGTTCGGCGTGCTCATCGCCGCGGCGTTGCCGCTCTCGATCTGGCTCCTGCGGCGCGTGCGCACGCACGAGGCCATCAAGTTCGGCGAGGAAACCGGATGAGCGCCACGGTTCACGTGCGCTGCCAGGACCTGGTGCGCATCTACAAGATCGCCGAGCTGGAGGTCGTGGCGCTGCGCGGACTCAATCTCGAGGTTGCCGCGGGCGAAATGATGGCCATCGTGGGCAACAGCGGCAGCGGCAAGAGCACGCTGCTCAACATCCTGGGCGGACTCGACCGGCCGTCGGCGGGCGCGTGCAGCGTCGGCGGGGTCGATCTGGTCAACGCCTCCGGCGCGGAGCTCGCGGAGTACAAGCGATACGACGTGGGATTCGTGTGGCAGCAGGCCGCCCGCAATCTGATTCCCTATCTCAGCGCCCTGGACAACGTGCTCGCGCCCATGCTGTTCGCGGGCGGCGCGGGGCCGACGGAGCAGCGGCGAGCGCGCGAGCTGCTGGCGGCGTGCGGCCTGTCGGAGCGGATGAGCCATCGGCCGCCGCAGCTTTCGGGCGGCGAGCAACAGCGCGTGGCGATTGCCGTGGCGCTGGCCAACGAGCCCGAGCTGCTGCTGGCCGACGAGCCTACGGGCGAGGTCGACAACCAGACGGCCGGCGACATCTACGAGCTGCTGCGGCGGCTCAACGCGGAGCGTCGGCTGAC
>DAOUKN010000246.1:0-2309 GCA_034421255.1 Chloroflexota bacterium
GAAGACCTCCTCGCAGTCGGGATGGTAGTGCGCGGCCTGGGCGGTTCCGGGCGGCCAGTGCAGCAGCACGCTGCGGTGCTCGGTGGTGGCGCTGATGCGCTCGCGCCAGGTCCCCGAGCCGTTGCGCTGCTTGATGGCCGCGATGGCGTCGTGCGTCAGATTGTTGGCGGTCGCGGGATCGACGAATGGCATTGAGCGCTAGTCCTTTCTCGGGATGCTCCGATACAGCTCGCGGCTCGACCCCAAACCATTCGATGCACCCTTCGACAGGCTCAGGGCGAACGGATCGGAGCGTATCCAGATCATCGTTCCCGCCATATTCAGCGGTGCCCTATCGGTACTCGTGAAGATACGCCGCATGCGCATCCAGCAGCTCGCGGCCCATGGCGAGGCCGGCGTCCACGTCCACGACGGTGCGGTCGGCGAGGAGGGCCAGCAGCGCGAGCTCTCGGTCGCGCTGGACGATCGCGTCGGTGAGCAGCTCCAGCTGGTCGATCCAGGGACGCAGCGTCCCGGCCACGGGTTCGGGGAGATCCCCGACCGGCTCGCGCGTCATGCCGCTGGCATCGAACCGCGCCGGAACCTCGACGTTGGCCCAGGGGGCGAGATTCCCGATGGACTCCTCGTTGGGGATGTTGACGTGATAGCTGCCGCCGCGGCCGGCGGCGAGGGCCGCGATCAGCTTCACGGCCTTCTCGCTGGTGGGCTTGAACAGCGAATCGGGCAGCGGGTCCGATCCCTCGGCGATTTCCGTGAATCGCCGCTGAACCTCGGCCCCGCGGTCGAAGTACTCGTCCATGTCGAAGCGGAACAGCCCGCGCGGCAGCTTGCCGTCGTCCGCCGGACGGCAATACCACGGGAAAAACTCGCTGACGTGGCGATCGCCGGGTGACGGGAAGAAGCCGTAGAGCTCCATCAGGTCCCAGCTCACGTCCAGGCGGTCGCTTGCCGGAGGACGCTCGGCGGCCTTGAGCGCCGGGTAGAGGTCCGTGCCGTTGCGGCGCAGATCGAGGATCCACTGCAGGTGGTTGATGCCGGCGGCGCGGACCGACATGTCCTGCTCCGGAAGGTCGAGGAACTGCGCCAGGCGCCTCGTGGTGCCCTCGATGCCGTGGCACAACCCCACGACCTCGAGTTCGGTGGTCTTGGCCAGGGTGCGGCAGATGGCGCACATGGGGTTGGTGTAGTTGAAGAGCCAGGCGTCGGGGCACAGGTCGTCCATGTCCTCGGCGATCGCCTGGATCACCGGAACCGTGCGCAGGGCCCGCGACCACCCGCCCGGGCCGACGGAGTCACCGGTGGTGAGGACCATGCCGTATTTCTCGGCGATGTCGAGGTCGATGGTCCACAGGCGCCGGTGGTCCAGCGCGATGGCGACGATGATGTAGTCGGCGCCGTCCAGCAGGTCGCGGCGGTCGGTCGACGACTCGATCCGGTAGGGCATGTCGCGCTCGGCGACCATGCGCTGGACGACGCGCGTGGTGACGCCGAGTGTGTCCGCGTCGACGTCGCAGAGGGCGACAGTGCTGCCGGCCAGGTCGTCGCGGGCGTGCCAGAGGTCGGCCACGATGGTGGGCGCGAAGACGCGGCTGGCCCCGACGACGACGAGTTTGACGGCTGCCATGGCGAGCTCCGGCGGTCTAGCGCGTGAGCGGCCTGGGCGAGACCCCGAGCGTCACTGCACCAGCCGCCCGCCGTCGACGATCAGGGTGGCGGCGGTGATCCAACTGGCGAGGTCGCTGGCCAGGAACACCGCCGCGCCGGCCACGTCGGGCGGCAGCCCGAAGTCCGGTATGGGCGCCCCGTTCCAGCGCACCGGCGCTTGGCCCGACGGGGCGTCCTTGCCCGTCATGTTGGTGTAGACGGGGCCGGGGGCGATGCAGTTGGCGGTGATGCCATGTCTGCCCAGGTCCTCGGCAATCGACTTGGTGAAGCCCTCCACTCCCGCCTTGGAGGCGGCGTAGCTCACCTGGCCGGGGCATCCCTGGTGACCGCACAGCGAGGAGATGTTGACGATGCGGCCGCCGGCGCCGCGGGCCGTCATGCGGGCGGCCACGACCTGCGTGCAGAGAAACAGCCCCGTGAGGTTGACCGCGAGCGTGCGGTTCCAGTCGTCGAGCGTGATCTCGTGCAGATGGCCGCGACGGAGAATGCCGGCGTTGTTGCACAGGATGTCGATGGGGCCAAGCTCGGCCTCGGTGAGCTGCACCAGGCGCTCGATATCGCCGGGGATCGACACGTCACAGGGGATCGCGACGGCTGTTCCGCCGTCCGCTTGGATTTCGGCCGCGACCTGATCGACGGCGCTG
>DAOUKN010000247.1:0-4034 GCA_034421255.1 Chloroflexota bacterium
CCGGGCGGCACCGAGATTGGCGAGCGCCTGCGGTCCCTGATGTTCCGTGAGCGCTCCCTGCCGGAGTTGGACCCCAGGGTGCAGGCGCTGCTCATGCTCGCGGCGCGCGCCCAGCACGTCAGCGAACGGCTCCGCCCCTGGTTGAATGACGGCGGCGTGGTGGTGTGCGACCGGTTTGCCGCGTCGACGCTGGCCTATCAGGGCGCCGGATTCGGCCTGGACGTTGCAGAGCTGGAGTCGATGAATGCGTTTGCCACGGCCGGCGTCTTGCCGGACGTGACGGTGCTGCTCGACCTGGACGTTCAGATCGGCCTGATGCGGAGCCTGAGTCAACGCGGCACCGATTGGGAGAAGGCCGGCGGCATGAACGCGCAGAAGCTGGAGTTTCACGCGCGCGTGCGGCGCAGCTACCTGGAGCAGGCCGAGGCTCATGGTTGGGCGGTGCTCGACGCGACGCAGTCACCTGAAGACTTGAGCCAAGAGATCTGGCGGCGTGTGGAGCACGAAATCGAGGCGCACTCGCTGCGCGCGGCCGAGGCCGTCCAGCCGCCGCTGCCCGATTTGGCTGGCCGCTCGTGAAGCTCTTCATCGTCATCGTGCAGCAGCAGGACGCCGACGGGCTGGCGGAGCTGATGCGCGACGGCGGCATCCGCTTCACCCGCATCGATTCGGCGGGCGGCTTTCTGCAGCAGGGCAACGTGACGTTTCTGACCGGCGTCGACGACGAGCACATCGGCGAGCTGTTGGCCCTGATCAAGCGCGGGGCCACCACCCGCGCGCAGATGGTGAGTCCGATTCCCGCCATGATGGAACCCGGCGAGTTGGCCGTGCCCTACCCGGCGGAGGTCCAGGTGGGCGGCGCGACGATCTTCGGCTTCGACGTCGAGCGGTTCGAACCGCTCTAGCCGCGGCTCAGGCTCGGGCGCCGGCCAGCCAGTCGGCCATGCGCCTGACGCCCTCGCGCAGGTTCTCCCGCGAGTTGGCGTAGGACAGCCGCAGCGAATCGCGTCCGACGTCGCCGAACGCGCTGCCGGCGAGCACGGCCACGCCGGCTTCGTCGAGGAGCCGCGCGGCGATCTCGTCCGCGTCCCGATCGAAGCCCGAGAGCTGCGGAAACACGTAGAACGCTCCCGCCGGGCGCTGGCACGAGACACCGGGAATGGCGTTGAGACCGTCGACGACCAGGTCACGGCGCGCCTTGAACTCCGCGACCATCTCCTCGGCGTCGTCCTGCGGTCCCTGCAGGGCCTCGATGCCGGCGATCTGAATGAAGCCGGCCGTGCAGCTGGTGATGTTCGTCTGCAACTGCGAGAACGCGGAGGCAAGCTCGGCCGGCATGACACCGTAGCCCATGCGCCAGCCGGTCATGGCGTAGGTCTTGGAAAAGCCATCGAGGATGATCGTGCGCTCGCGCATGCCCGGCTCGGCGGCGATCGACGCGTGCTCGATCTCCCCATACATGATGCGGCAGTAGATCTCGTCGGAGAGCACGTAGGCATCGTGGTCGGCCAGCAGCTCACCAATGGCCCGGATGTCGGCGGGCTCGAGCACGCCGCCCGTTGGGTTTTGCGGCGAGTTGAGAATCAGCAGCTTGGTGCGCGGCGACAGCTTGTCGCGCAACTCGTCGAGGTCCAGGCGGAACTCGCGCTCCGGGCGCAACGCCAGCGGCACGGCGGTTGCGCCGACGAAATCGACCACCGACTTGTAGATCGGGAAGCCGGGATCGGGATAGAGCACTTCGTCGCCGGGGCCGCAGAGCGCCGTGATGGCGAAATACATGATCGGCTTGGCGCCGGGGGTGACGACGACCTCATCGGGATCGACGACGATGCCCCGGGTCTCGCCGACGTGCGAGGCGATGGCGGCGCGAGCTTCGGGCAGCCCGGCCGAGGGGCCGTAATGGGTGAACCCGTCATCGAGCGCGCGCTTGGCGGCTTCGATTATGTTGGCGGGGGTGTCGAAATCCGGCTCACCGATTTCGAGGTGAATGACGTCGCGGCCCTGCGCTTCGAGCTGTCGCGCGCGAGCCAGCACGGCGAATGCCGTCTCGGTGCCCAGCCGCCCCATGGCGGGCGCCAGGCCGGGATGCGTGAGCAACGCCACACTTGCCTCCTGCACGGGTGAACCAGACGGGCGGCCGACGAAGCCGCGACAACGAGGGCGATTCTAGCGTGCCGCACTCCGAGGCCATGGACTCTGGGGCGAGTGCGCCGGTGGCGCGGCGCATGCGGTCGGAGGACGCCGCCGCGGTGGCGCACGTGCTGACGCAGGCGTTCGCGCCGCCGCCCGGCGCGAACCCCCTGGGACCGCGCACGCTGGTTTCCAATCACCTGGCCGCCCGCTGGCAGGAGCAGTGCGCCGGTGCCTGGGTGGTCGACGCGCCCGGATTTGGACCCGTGGGCGCGGGCTTCGCCGTGATTGAGCCGAATGTCGGCTGGATCGGCGGTCTGGGCGTTCACCCGGCCTATCGCGGCCTGGGCGTGGGGCGCGCGCTGACGACCGCGGCGCTCGAGTTTCTGGACGACTCGGGGTGCATGCTGGTTGGCCTGGAAGCGTCGCCGAACGATGGCGTGGCGCTGGGCGCCTATGCCCGGCAAGGCCTGCGTCCGGTGGACGTGACCTTGCGCCTGCGCGCAAGCGCCGCCGCGTTGGCAACCGTGGGCGTGGCGGTGGAGCTTGAGGTGCGGCCCTTGAACTCTCGAGTTGGCTCGAGTCACCCGTCGATTGACGGAGCGGGCGGGTCTGAGACCCGCCCCTACAGCTCCCGGCGGGCGACGGCGGCGCCGCTGTCGGATGCCGCCTTCATGGCCGTGGGGCCGGGCGCTTGCCTGGTGTGCGATCCCGAGGCCGCGCCTGTCGGCGAGGTCCTGGAGGCGCGAACCGGATACATGGGCCGCGACGGGCATTCGGTCGCGGCCGCGTGCCGTGGCCTGGGACGCCTGGCCGCTGCCAGGAAGTTGCGTTATGTCGCGTTGGATCTGGCGGTGGGGTCGGGCGCGGCGCTGTCCGAAGTGTTGCGGCTTGGATTCGAAACGGTCGCCAGCACGGTCCGGCTGGCGCGGCCGGCCGACGCCTACCGCCTGGCGAAGGGCGACGGACTGGAGGCGGGGCGCTGGTCGCTGTAGCGCCGGCCGTCGTTACGGCTTGGTTGCCACCGCAATCAGGCGGTCGCCGGTGCCGTCATAAGGGTCCAGCGTCCAGCTGCCGTAGGTTTCGATTCGCTCGAATCCGGCGCACCGCAGGGCCAGCTCCAGCTCGAATCGATGCACGTAGCGCAGCGGCATGCGCGCGACCCTTCGCCGCACGCGGCCGTCGCCGCTGAGGGCGTCGTAGATGTGCAGCGCGTCGATGCGCTGCGCGCCGGGGTCGACCTCCCAGGACACGAAATGTGTCACCGCCGTTCCTTCGGCGTCCGTAAAGCCGTCCTGGGTCCGGAGCACGCCGTCCCACGCCGCCAGGCGGTCGATGGCGGGATTGAAGACGTCCACGGCCAGGATTCCGCCCGGCTCGAGCACGCCCTTCACGCCGTCCAGCGTGTCGAGCTGATCCTGCGTCGACGCCAGGTGCAGGAAGGAATCCAGGGCGCAGAACACCGCGCCAAATCGGACGCCCGACGACAAGCGCCGCATGTCGCCCTGCTCGAGCTCAATCTCGAGGCCGCGCTCCGCCGCTCGTCGGCGCGCGATGGCCAGGAGCGCCGGCGACGCGTCGATGCCATGCACCTCGAATCCAGCCGCCGCCAGAGCCGTACCCACGCGCGCGGTGCCGCACGCCAGGTCGAGAATCGGTCCGCCGGCGCGCTCGGCCAGGTGGGCGTACATCGGGAGATCGTCGTCCCAGTCGTCATGCTCGGCCGCGTAATGCTCGGCGATGACCGCGTAGGGATCGGGGGTGCTCACCGGCTCACGGGCATGCGCCGAATGAGCAACTCGGCGCTGATGACGACCAGCACGATCAGAATGACCGCCGCGGGGGTGGCCACGCTGTTCACCGCTGCCGTCGCGACCGCCACGGCAGCGGAACAGCGTGGCCAC
>DAOUKN010000248.1:0-2603 GCA_034421255.1 Chloroflexota bacterium
CCGAGCTGCTCCCGCGCCAGCAGCGCAACATCGAGCGGGCCTTCGAGGGCAAGGTGCTCGATCGCACCGGCGTGATCCTGGACATTTTTGCCGCCCGAGCGCAGACCGCCGAGGGGCGGCTACAGGTGGAGCGCGCCCAGCTCGAATACCTGCTGCCACGCCTGTCGGAGCTCTGGGTCGAGTTCTCCAGGCAGCGAGGCGGCATCGGCCCCTTCCGCGGTCCGGGCGAGACGCAAATCGAGACCGATCGGCGCCTCTACCGCGACCACATCCGCGACATCGACACGCGACTGAAGCGCGTGCGCGAGCAGCGCGGCAGCCGGCGGCGGCGGCGGCGAGACGCCGGCCTCAACGTCGCCGCGCTGGTGGGTTACACCAACGCCGGCAAGAGCTCGCTGCTCAACGCGCTCACCGACGCCTCGGTGCTGACCGAGAACCGGCTCTTCGCCACGCTCGATCCGACCACCCGGCGACTGGGCCTGCCACAAGGCGGGGAACTCCTGCTCACGGACACCGTCGGCTTCATTCAGCGGCTGCCGCCGCGGCTCGTGGACGCCTTTCGCGCCACGCTCGAGGAGGTGCTCGACGCGCAGTTTCTAGTGCACGTCGTGGACGCGGCGTCGCCCGACATGCTGCGCCAGGTGCGGGAGGTGGAACGGACGCTCAGCGAGATTGGCGTGAAGGCGCGCCCGGTAATCACCGCCCTCAACAAGAGCGACCTGGCCCCTGACGTCGATGTCGCCGACTTTCCCAACGCCGTGCGCGTGTCCGCCCTGACCGGGCAGGGGTTGGACGAGCTGCGCAATCGGCTCGGTGAAGCGGCGCGCGCGTCGAGCGTAAACCTGACCGTGCGCATCCCTTACGCCGACAGCGAGTTGGTGAGCCTGTTTCATCGTCGCGGCGCGGTCGTGCGCGAGGCCCACGAACCGGACGGAACCCGGATCGAAGGCACGCTGCCGGCGGCGTTGGCCGGTCGCTATGACCACTACCGCGTTGAGGCCGAGCAGCCGTGACGGCGCCCGGCCGCATCCACATCGGCGTCGCCAGCGGAAACATCACGCCCGCCATAGGCGTAGACCAATCCGGCTTCAGTCCGCGCATGGGCGCCGCCCTGGGCGTACGGGACCCGCTGGAGCTGCACGTCTTGGCGGCCGGCGACGGCAGCTCGACCGTGATGCTGGCGGCATTCGATCTCGTTGGGCTCACGCCGGAGTGGATCCAGCGGACCCGCGCGCGCGTGAGCGCAGCGACTGGTATCGCTGCCGATCACCAGATGTACGCCTGCACCCACGGGCACGGGGGACCGGAAACCGGCGTCCTGCCAACCATGGGCGATCCGGACGACGACTATCTCGATGAGCTGACGGCCAGAACCGTTGCCGTGGCCCAGGCGGCCCTGGACCGGCAAACACGTGCGGAGATCGTCATCGGATTCGGATCCTCGTTCGCCGGGATCAACCGCCGCTCGCGCGCCGTGGCGCCGGACGGGCCGGGAGATGGTGAGCCGGACGACATCGACCCAACGCTCATTGCGGCGCAGGCGCGCGACGGCGACGGCCGTCCCGTCGTCACGCTGGTGAATTATGGCTGCCACCCCACGAGCAGCCGCGAACGCATCTTCTCCGCCGACTATCCGGGCCACCTGCGGCGGCGCGTGCAGCTGATCACCGGCGCGCCGTGCATCTTCATCAACGGGGCCGGGGCCAATGCGAACCTGCGTTTCGCGGATCCCCGCGCACGCGGCTATGGCGAGGCTCGCGGCCACGGTCACTCGCTCGCCTTGACGGCGGTCCGGGCGCTCCAAGCGGCGCGGCCATCGGCCTCGAATACTGTCGCCGCTGCAACCCGCCCGGCGACGCTTGCACACGCGGAGTTGCCGAGCCCCGTCGAGGCACGTGCGCGGCGAGCGGACGGCGCGGCGCGCGTCGAATCCGCCGTCAGCGACGTGATGCGCCGTCACTACCAGGGCTACGAGGTCGAGCACGCCGACCGCGTGCTCGCGGCCCACGCCGATCCGGCCTGGACCGGCCGGCAGGAGATCGAGCTTCAGGCCCTGCGAATCGGCGACCTGTCCGTCGTTGCGACGCCGGTGGAGCTGTTTGCCGCGGATGGGCAGGCAATTCGGGCCGGCTCGCCGGCGCCGGCAACCATGGTGGCGGGATGGAGCAACGGCAACTGGGGCTACCTGCCCACCCGCCGCGTCGCCGCGCACGGCGGCTACGAGGCTGAAACGGCGCATCCCTGGTACCAGCAACCGGCGGCGTGGACTCCTGAAAGCGGCGACGCGCTGCGCGCCGCCGCGCTGGCGTCCCTGGCCGACGTCTTTAGCGCGTAAGCTCCTCGGGCGATCGGCGGCGGCGGCGAGCGCGCGCCGACGCTTCGTCCACCGGCACGCTGAATCGATCGAAAACCTCGCGCAGATGCGCGGTTTCGTAGTGGGCGTAGATGCGCTTGGTCGTATCCGGCGAGGCGTGTCCCAAGATGTCCTGAACATGCGAGAGGTTCGCGCCCCGATTGAGCAGCGAGGTGGCCTTGAGGTGACGGAAACCGTGGGTGGTGGCCGTCACCCCGACCGCGGCGCCGTAGCGCTTGACGACCTTCCA